>NZ_JANGCA010000007.1:0-140953 GCF_024463855.1 Clostridium sp. DFI.1.208
AATCCATATAGATTTCAACAAAGCTTCCAAAAGTCATTGATAGACTGTTATCCTTCTTTTCAGCAAATTCAACTTCATAACGCTTGGCTTCAACCTTGGACTTGAATCCTCTTTTGGTTGTGGTCCTGAGCTTACCCGTCCAGTCCTTATAGCGGGTAACGACATACCAGGTTCCTCTTGATTTATCCCTATATACCGGCATCTCTATCTCCATCCTTTCCAAAGAATCTTTCATAGAAATAAGGATAGATAACTCTTCCACGAACATACATGTAACCTTTCTGTGCAAGTTCTTCATTCAATAGCTGGATTAGCTTATATGCAGCAGACTTGGATAATCCGGTAAGTTCCATGATTTCTTTCGCATCTATGAATCTGTTTTTGTTTTTATCCATCTGGTTATCCTCCTTTCCTTTGTTATAGGCTTTTAATAAAAAAGAATCCCAACTGCAAAAGTGGGATTTGTACCTATGATTTTTGTCTATGTATATTCTTTAGACCGAGTGATATTTTGATCTTGTGATCGATGATGTGCATATGTCCTTTTGAAATATGGCAGATCTTCTTTAGCAGCCTGGACTTATCGATGACCTTGATCTGTTCGCAAAGAACCATGGATCGATGTTTGAGGCCAATGCCTTCCGGAAGAATGTAATGAGTTGGAAGATGGGCTTTTGATTCAATCTTGGAAGATAGACAGGCAACAATGGTTGTAGGACTATGCTTGTTGCCACAGTTGTTCTGGATAATAACGACCGGTCTAACAAAAGCCTGTTCAGATCCGGTTGCATCACTTAGATTAGCAAGAAAAACATCTCCTCGTTTTACTTTGATCATAAATATAACAGCTCCTTCATATGTAAAGCCAGGCTGTTGAACCTGGCTGATATATTAATCTAGTATTCATCTTGTTTTCTATTTATCCCTGATAACCCGAAAACGATAGGGAATCCTGCTAAAGTAGATGGTTGTCAGCCATCAATCATGGGAGTTTCACCCACGCATCTTACGTGTGCGCTCATCGCTGAAAGTATCATTATCCTGTATACCGTCATGGCACAGTTAACAGCTGCTGATCATTCTGAAGTATCATCGCTCTTACCATATATTATTTATAGGCTGTATATGATAGTCATCGCGCATCATTGATCCAGCTCGGGCATACAGGTTTTGGTTTTAACAGTTGTTATCCTATTTTCAAAGATCATGGGGAATAAAGGAAATTCTTATCCCTTCACCCTAATAGGCCATGAAATGAATGATTATTGGACAACAAATTTAAAAAAACGATCTTTTATTGATCGTCTTGTAAAGAATTTGCACCTGCTTCATATCCAATCTTGATTCCCTCTTTGAAACCAGCTTGATATGATTTCAGTATTTCATCACATAGTATTGAAATCATTTCTTCCATTATGGTATTTCCTCCTACTAATATTGTAGTTTCAAGAAGAGAATCAAATGTTTCATAATCGTGTCATAAAAATGTCACTTTTCACATGGTTATCCACAGGTAAGTGTGGATAAGTTACTGTTTCTTAAGCTTTTCTTTGAAACGCTGGATTTTCTTGTAGATGGTATCGGGTTTGATATTCAACAGATCTGATATTTCTTCAACCTCATAACCATAATAACGAAGCAGGAATATCTGTTGCAGCTGCTTGTCTGTCTTCTTTAGCATCGTGAATAGTGTTTCACTTTCGACAATATCCAATAGGTCCATAAATGTATTGATCTCCTTCTTATCATATGCAGGAATGGCAATGAAGAATGCATCGGCAGTTATCTGTTCTTTTCGCTGTTGCCTTCTGGTTTTGTTTACAAATAAATCATGATCATATTTTCTTAATGTAGCTATTTTATCTTCTGGATAATTCAATTCTCTCAATTGCTGGTCCTCCTTATCTTTCCACTCATTGAATTCGTTTTCGAGTTCATAATTCTTCTTTTTCATAATCAATACCCCTTCAACTGAATAGGCCAGTTAAGTGGTCTAAATTGGACAAAGAAAAGGCATTTTTGCTTTCTTTTTAAAAGTTACAGAAGGTATAAAAAAACAGATCTACTGCAAGAACAGTGATCTGCTTAAGTCTTACATTAGATAAAAATACCTTTTCTGACTTTTGTGGAGATTGGAGGAGCTCTAATAAATATTTTCACAAACTATAATTTTACACTCATATTTTTCTGATTGAACAAAATATTACTTTGAGAGTATTTTTACTATTTTCTATAGCTTTGAAATCGGTTATAATATCCTTAGATTATTTTAGAATGGAGCCCATTATGAAAGTTCGTTATAACAATTTGTTTAAATTGCTCATTGATAAAAAGATGAAGAAGACTGATTTGGCTAAAGCGGCAGGGCTAACACCAGCTACATTGGCTAGATTATCCAAAGATGAAGTGGTATCAATGGAAACTATCATCAAGATATGTGAATGCTTGGATTGTCGAATTGAGGATGTAATGGAGTTATATAAAGACAATGATGAATAGAGAAGAATTGATTAACAAATTACTAAGCTATTCAGAATACGACATTAATTATGAAAATGATTTATATGAACTGATTGAGTTAATTGGGGGAGCTGTTCGAGATTATGGGAATTATCTAAGCACTCATCCAATCAATTGCGATGAAGAATTAAAATCATTGGATACAGCTGATTTGTTTAAATGTAGAGTGTTATTAACAATGTTACTTAGAGAAGATCATTTTTCTAACGGGTCGCTGTTGGAACGCTTTGAAAAAGGACAAATTAAAAACATATTAGAAAGAATTAAGCATCAATTAAAGAATGATATGGAGGTGGATGACGGTGAATCCGTTGATTAAATATAAAGCAATTACCAGAGAACAGTTCCTTTTTCATGAAATGAGAACAATTGCAAAGCTAATAATTGAAAATAAAAACAACGAAGAAATAATAAATGAAGTTGTAAATGATAATCTATTTCAATATCCCACAGAAAAGTCTTTGAAAGAAATCACAAGGACATGTTTATCAAGGCTTCGTATATTTGATGACAATAGAGTTGCTGAAATAATCGCAACCGGAAATGTTCAATCTGCAAAGCAAGCGTGCTTATTTGCCATGATGGAACAGAATAGGCTTGTTTGGGATTTTATGGTTGGTGTTATTGGTGAAAAGTACAAAACTAGAGACTACCATTTTTCAATGACTGACATTAACTCTTTCTTTACTCGACTTCAGGAACAGAACGATGATATTGCTTCGTGGTCAGAAGCAACTATTAAGAAGTGCAAACAGGTGCTGATGAGACTATTGCTTGAAAATGAATACCTTGAAAACAGAAAAGCAACACAGCTTAATTCTATTTATCTGGATTCTTATTTTAAAAGCATTGTATCTGACATAGATAGTGTCGCATTATGTGCTTTTAATAGTTTTGAGTAGAGGTGATACTATGGGAGACATTAAAGAAAGACTAGATAACATGAAGATAGAAATTCAAAAGGAGGAATTTCTAAAAGGTGAGGGATTGAGCAATGAAGTGAATATTCGAATGTTTTGCTATGATCCTCAAGATGAGATGGTTGTCAGATATTTCGTAGATGAACTGCTTAACGAAAAACTGAATTGTACTATCAAGAAAATGGACCTTTATAAAGTCTTCTTGTCAATATGTGAAGATCGAAGAATCTTGGATCGTATTCCAAAACTGGAAGAGAAACGTGGCAAGGAATTCATAGAGGATTATTTAAAAAAGAGTTTTGATGCAAAGATGTTTGCTGAAAAGATTAATAATGAATTTAATCAGGAAGATATTCTATTATTGATGGGTGTTGGAAAAGTATTTCCTTTTGTAAGGGTGCATAATCTTCTAGAAGCTTTACAGCCATATTTTATCAATAAACCGATAATAGTAATGTATCCAGGTACATTCGATAATCATTTTGTTAAGTTATTCAATGAATTAAAGCCTAATCCATATTATAGGGCATTCAATATGTTTTAGAGAGGGATGAGATATTATGCAGATTAAGAACATGTTTAGAGATGACATCAATCGTAAAATCAATGGTGTCATTCAGGTAGAACAGGATAAAACGGATGTTGTTGAACAGGAAGTAAAGGAATATGTAGTCACTAACGAATTAAAGAAGCACTTTACAAACTTCTTTAATGTCTATAGTGAAGGCTTTGATGTTCCTACTGATAATGTAGGAGCTTGGATTACTGGTTTCTTTGGATCAGGTAAATCTCATTTCTTAAAGATGCTTTCTTATCTTCTTGAAAATAAGGAACTTAATGGAAAGAAAGTTGTAGATTATTTTGAGGATAAATTCGATGATGAACTGACATTCATGAATATTCGAAAATCTACACAAGCACCTACAGAAGTTATTCTTTTCAACATTGATTCTGAAGGACCTGCCGATAAGGATGCGACCGCTGTTTTAAAGGTATTCACAAAAGTCTTCTATAATCATTTAGGTTTCTATGGTAGAGATACTAAAGTAGCTAAACTTGAACAGTTTATTTCTAAGCAAGGAAAGCTTGATGAATTCAAACAAGTATTTGAAGAAATAAATGGTGGAACCTGGGAAGATTCAAGACAGGATTATATATTGTGGGAAGATGATATCATTCCTGCAATGGTACAGGTTCTTGGAATCAGTGAAACGGCAGCTCAGCACTGGTTTGACGGAACACAGGATACTAATGTAAGTATCGAACAGCTTGTCGATGAAATCAAAGAGTATGTTGATTCAAAAGGAAAAGAATTCAGACTTCTTTTCATGATCGATGAAGCCGGACAATACATGAGTACAAATACAGATCTCCTGCTTAACTTGCAAACTATTATTGAAAAGTTAGGCAGTGTTTGTCGTGGACAAGTATGGGTAGTAGCCACGGGACAAGAAGCACTGGATGAGATGCTTAAGGTTCGACACGATGAATTTTCACGTATCATGGCCAGATTCCCAATTCAGATTACATTGACTTCTTCATCAGCTGGTGAAGTTATCGAAAAACGTCTTTTGACAAAAACACCTGAAGCAATAAATATATTGGATCAGGTATATGACAATAATGATTCGGTATTAAAGAATCTATATGCTTTTGATACAGATGTAAAAGACATTAAGGGATATTCATCACAACTGGAATTTGAAAGAGTATATCCATTTGTTCCTTACCAGTTCATCATCATGCCTAAGATATTTAACGAAGTACGTATTCATGGTCATGTTGGTGCTCATGCATCAAAAGGTGAAAGAACAATGCTTAGTGGCTTCCAACAGTCTGCACAAAGTGTTGAATATGATAATGAATTGACAATTGTACCACTATATAAGTTCTACTCAACTTTACATGGGTCTTTAACCGATTCTGTTCGCTCTGTTATCGAAAGAGCACAAAAAGCAGTTAATAATGGAAATGGTTTAATTCAGGATGATGTCAATTTATTGGAATTACTGTATCTTGTTCGTTATGTAGATGATATTAAGTCCAATATCGATAATCTTACTATCCTAATGGCAGATAAGATCAATGTAGATAAATTAATGTTGAAGCAGAAAATCAGAGAATCATTAGATCGTTTGCAGAAAAACAATTATGTTGCACGTAACGGAGATATCTATACATTCTTAACCAATGAAGAGCAGGATATTGAAAGAGAGATTAATAATATTGTTATCGATTCTTCTGCAGTTATCAGTGATGTATGCAAACTGATATTTGATGACAATGATTTGTATCCAGTCAAGAGATATAGATCCAAGAAATACGATCAGGACTTTGATTTTGACAAGTCGGTAGATAATCAAATTCATGGTATTTCAACTGGTGGAATGAAACTGCACTTCATTACAATTGCAGCAGATAACAGAAATGATTTGAAGCTGATTGCTGATTCTAAAGGTCATGAAGCCATCTGCTTGTTGAATAATGATTCCAACTATTTTGAAAATATTGAATTATCCTTAAAAATCAAGAAATATGTAAGTCAGAAAAGAGTAGATCAGCTTCCTAAATCCATTCAGGATATCATTCAGGCAAAGCAAAATGAAAGAACACGGTTAGAAAAAGAAGCAAAAGATGAAATAGCTAAGGCTATTATCCATGGCAAATATTATATTGATGGCGAAATTGTATCTTTATCAGGAGCAAGTGTAAGACAGATTCTTGATAAAGCATTAGATTATCTTGTTGACCATACATATTCTCATTTAGCAGAAATTGATACTAACTTTAAGTCGGATAAGGAAGTTAAGGATGTGTTGTTAGGGAATACTCCAGCTTATTTTGAAGGTATGGAGCCTAATAGAAAAGCTTGTGAAACAATCTCAAGCTATTTAGATATGCAGGAAATGATGAAGATGCCTGTAACAATGGAGAACATTCAGTCACGTTATCAGGCTATCCCATATGGATGGAAAGAGATTGATATTGCCGGCGTTGTTGCGCAATTGATATTTGACCAGAAAGTTACAATCAAGAATTCTGGCCAGACGATTCAGCCTAACGATTATCGAATGGTTGATTTCTTGCGTAAGAAGACAGAACGTGGAAATACAAAGATTACAAAGCGTGTTATTATCTCTCCAGCTAAGATAGCAAAAGTTAATGCATTCTTAAGAGAATACTTTGAAGTAACAAATATTCCAAATGATGAAGATGGATTGATTCAATTTATTATCAAATCATTTGAAGCAAATAAAGCAGAGCTTATCGATATGTCCAACCAGAGTACATCAAGAGCACATCCTGGAATGAATGAAATCCGTGATGCTCAAAAGCTGGTAAATGATGTACTTTTGGCTAAAACAGATAATATTGCTTTAATCGATAAGGTTATCATTTTAAGTGATGACTTGCTTGATTCCAAAGAAGACATGTCTGATGTTAAGGACTTCTATAAGAATCAGATTACTCTTTATGATAATGCTGTAAGTTGCAAACATCAGGTGGAAACAGAAGATAGAGATTTCTTATTCAATATTCCTGAGGTCAAGGTTGAGATTGAAAAGATTGCAGATATTACAAGGGTAGTTGGAAGATTTAATTATCGTAGAATTCCAGAACTTAATGACTGTATCTCCAAAATCAATGAAATCAGATCACAAAAAGAATCTGAAATAAAGAGCGAAATTGAAGATCTTGTAAGTCAATGCATTCATGAAATTGAAGATAAAGCTGGGAATAATCCTAAACTTGCAAACGAATTTGAAAATGGTAAGAAAGTGCTTAATCAGAGATTAGATGAAGCGAAAAAGATTACTAAGCTTACATGGTTGCAGGTTAAGGTGAATACCATCACCAATGAAAAAGATAGAATTATTCAGAAAATGGATGAACTGCTAAAGGATAAGACAACAACACCAGTTCAGCCAGTTAAAAATAAGAGAGTTACCAAACTGCAAAGACAGGTTGTCTTTAATCCAGCAGTTTTGGATTCACAGGAAAAGATTGACCAGTATTTGAATACGATGAAAGCAAAACTTTATAGTTATTTGAATGACTGTGACGAAATTGAAATTAAGTAATTGAAAGGAGTTAAACCATGAACAAAAGTGCAATAAAGAATTATGCTGTCTGGGCAAGAAATGAGCTTATAGCCAGAGTATCCCAAAAAGCATATGAATATGGAGTTACTGAAAAAGAAACACCTGAATACGATTCGGAATCAGTGAATGGAAAACTTCTTTCAAATACTGAAAAGAAACAGTTAAATGAATTAATCTTGCAAGTGAATAAACATGGTTTTAATCATGTCATGGAAGAAGTTGCTTATATATGGTTCAATAGGTTTATTGCACTAAGATTTATGGAAGTAAACAACTATCTTCCTCAAAAAGTCAATGTATTTACTAATGGGAATAATCAATTCAAGCCACAGATGATATCAGAAGCAATTCATCTTGAAATAGATGGAGTAGATAAAAAGAAAGTATTTGAATTCATCGAACAGAACAATCAAGAAGAACTATACAAATATCTTCTTCTTTCAGTATGCAATGATATGAATAAATATCTTCCTGATATGTTTACGCCAATAACCGACTATAAAGCATTATTGATACCTGATCATCTTTTGAATGATGGAAGTGTAATAGATAGATTAATTAAAGATATCCCTGAGGAAGACTGGCTAAATGAAGAAATAGAAAACTCATCAGATAATGGAACAACGATTATTGGGTGGATGTATCAATATTATATTTCCGAAAAACACAATCAAGTGATTAACATAAATAAAGGAAATATAAAAAAAGAGGATATTCCTGCTGCTACTGAATTATGGACAACAGACTGGGTTGTTCGATATATGGTAGATAATTCATTGGGAAGGTATTGGATTGAGAGAAATCCTAATAGTCCATTAAAGAGCAAATTAAGATATCTAGCGACTTCGAAAGATAATTCTATTCCTGTGATTAATGAAACCATTAAACCAGAAGCAATTACTTTCTTAGATCCATGTATGGGATCGGGACATATACTTGCTTATGCTTTTGATGTTTTTATGGAGATTTATAGAGAGTGTGGCTATTCAAACAGAGATGCTGCAGAGTCTATCCTAGAAAATAATCTATATGGTATTGATATCGATAACCGTGCATATCAGCTTGCTTATTTTTCTGTAATGATGAAAGCAAGAGCCTATAACAGAAAAATAATGACTATGGGCATTGAACCTCATTTAACAGCAATAGTTGAAACAAATGGAGTAGATTCACTATCTTATTTTGGAATGAAACAAACAAATGAATCCAAAGAGATGGAGAAATATCTATTAAAAACATATAAAGATGCATTGGAACTGGGTTCGCTAATCGAATCAGAGGATAAAGATTATAAGACTTATGAAATTTATTTAGATGACATCAATAACTCCGGAGAGTTAAGTTCGGATTTTTATGGTTGGCAAGAGGAGATATATCCTTTGGCTAAGTCATTAGTGAAACAAGCGGACATCTTAAAAAGGAAGTTTACAATCACAACAACAAATCCTCCTTATATGAGTAAAATGGAGGGTAAATTAAAACAATATGTTTTAGATAATTACAAAGATGTTTCTTCTGATTTATTTGCAGTATTTATCAAAAGAAATTTCAAGTTTACTCAAAAAGATGGATATATGGGTTTTATGACACCATTTGTTTGGATGTTTATTAAATCGTATGGATTATTACGTGAATACATTATTAACAATAAAGATATAACTACACTAATTCAGATGGAGTATTCTGCTTACGAAGAAGCAACTGTACCTATTTGCAGTTTTGTACTTTCAAATAGAAAAACGGAGAATTTAGGTTATTATTACAGACTATCTGATTTTAAAGGTGGAATGGAAGTACAAAAGCAAAAGGTACTTGAAGCAAATATTAATAAGCAATGTGGCTATTTCTACGAAAATAGATTAGATAATTTCAAAAAGATTCCAGGTACTCCAATTGCGTATTGGGCAAGCGAAAATGTGATTAAATCATTTAGCAATAATACTGCACTCAGACAATTTGCCACACCTAAACAAGGAATGGCAACCACAGATAATGAAAGATTTTTGAGATTATGGTTTGAAGTTATAATCAGAGAAATTGGCTTTGGCTTTAATCGTGTTGAATCGTATAAGAGTGGATTAAAATGGTTTCCAATTAATAAGGGAGGAGAATACAGAAAATGGTACGGTAATAATTTGTTTGTTGTTAATTATCAATACGATGGAAAAGATTTGATAGATACTGTAACAAAAAAATATGTTAGAATTTCAGATCCTGAATTTGTAATTAAAAATAGAAAATTCTATTTTGAAGAAAATGGAACTTGGTCTGCAATAACAAGTGGGGATATATCCGTACGATACTCACCACAAGGGTTTATTATTTCTAATGCAGGTATGGCCATTTATAATAATAAACATTTGAAATATATTATTGCTTTTTTAAATTGTAATTGTACTTCAAAAATTTTGATAAAAATAATAAACCAATCGATAAATTTTAATGCTGGCGACCTAGAAAAACTGCCTTTTATAATTAGTGACAAATATTATCAGGTAGTTGAGAATTTGACTGATAACTTGATTAAACTTTCCCAATCCGATTGGGATTCCTATGAAGCCTCCTGGGATTTCTCAGTCAACCCTATAATCAAACAGTTAGATTATCTATGGGATGCAACAGGAGTGGGTGCTGCTATTCATGAATATTATGGACATCATGTAAAAGTAAATTCCAATATGGAACTGTGCTATCACTTATGGAAGATAGAATGCAACGATAGATTTAAACAGCTGAAAGAAAATGAAGAAGAGCTAAATAGAATCTTTATTGATATATATGGTTTACAGGATGAATTGACACCAGAAGTGAGTGATAAGGATGTCACAGTACATTATGTAGTAGACAGTAAAGATGATATTCCAAAATCATTTGAAGGATCTAACTATGTTAGAACTAAACAGGATGAAATCAAATCATTCATTTCTTACGCAGTAGGCTGCATGTTTGGTCGCTATTCTTTAGATGTAGATGGATTGGCATATGCAGGTGGTGAATGGGACGATAGTAAGTATAAGAGTTTTATTCCTGATCAGGATGATATTATTCCAATTTATGAAGATGAATTCTATGGAGATGATGATATCACCGGCAGATTTATTGATTTTGTCAGAGTAGCATTTGGAGAAGATGATCTTGAAGCAAATCTGACATTCATAGCTGATTCATTAGGCGGTAAAGGAACTCCAAGAAAGGTAATAAGAGACTACTTCATCAATGATTTCTTTAAAGACCATTGTCAAATGTATCAGGTAACTGGTTCTGGAAAACGTCCAATATACTGGCAGTTTGACAGTGGTAAGAAGAATGGATTCAAGGCATTGGTTTACATCCATAGATATAAACCGGATCTGATTGCAAGAATGAGAACAGAATATGTTCATCCACAACAAGCAAGATATAGAACTCAGATTAATATGTTAGAAAACCAGATTGGTTCTGTATCTAAATCAGATGAAATAAGGATCAAAAAAGAGATTCAAACCATCAAAGCTAAAGCTGATGAATTGGCAATTTACGAAGAAAAGATTCATCACTGGGCGGATAAGATGGAGCCAATGGATTTGGATGACGGCGTAGTAAACAACTACAACAAATTCCAGGAATTATTAGTTCCAAACGTGGTTAAGAAACCGAAAGAGAAATAAAAACAGGAGGGTTTAGTAAATATGGCTATTGAAGATATAAAAAAAGATTTAGATAAGAGGTTTGCTGAACCCTTACCTGAGTTCTATAAAAGAAGAATCATCTTTTGGAATGATGAAGAAGGTGAGTTTAAAGAAGAAATTGAATCATTGGCGTTGGATAACGCTAAAGTCTTAGTGTTATCTGAAACAAATCAGTTTGCTTCCAAGAAGTTGCTGAATGAAGATGATCTAACAAGTAATTATCTTGTTTATAATCCGATTGTTATGGACAATGAGCATGATTGGTTTTTAGATATCAAATTATATAGTGAAGAATATCGTGCGGATCTTATTTCTCGCTGGATGCAAGAAATGAATATATTAAACACTACTGAGTTGAGGTCAGAAGTGAAGATGTTGAAAGGATTCTTTAATGCGCAGGCCAGAAGAAATAGAATAGCTGCTTTTGGCGATGTTATTGACCGTAAATCTCAGTTATATATGAGTGTATTAGCCGCTATTTGTGGTATTAAGGATCGTACACCTGAAGCAATCATCAAGGCAGTGTTGGAAGATGGTTCCAATTACAACAATAAGCTGACACTTGAATTCCTAAAATATAATATGAGTACACAGTTCTTCATGTTAGCAAATAAGGCATGTGGTTATACAGGAGATACAAACGTAGACCATCTGGCTGAACATGTTGTGTTAAGTGCATTATGTCGGACTTTACCTTCAAAGGTATTAAGTGGTCTAGAAAGCAAATACTCAGAAATCAGAAGTGATTTCTGTTATGGTCTGATGTTTAACTGGTTACATAGTGATGACCAGGATAAGGCAAGAGATGTACTTGAGAATATTGAACAAAACTTACATTTAAGAAGTCGCTTTGAACAGTTTGAGTTAGACGATTTAGTGGATACGGATATTGTATTCAGCATTGATATGGTCATCATATCTAAATTAATGAATAATATCTTAAATAATACTATTACTTCTGATTCTCTCATGACAATTGTAGATAAGAGGAGAACATCAGTATGGTTTGAAGATTTTAGATATTACTATGATGGATTATATCAGGTTTCTTTGATGAAGAAATTCTATGAGAAACACTTGAATGGATTCCATCATACAGTAGCTAAGGAAATGTGGAATGCATATACTTCTGATTATTACCAGATGGATGCTATGTATAGAAACTTCCACAATACATATTCAAATATTTTAAAAACAATTAATTCTTATCTGGATGATGATTTCAAGAGGATTGTTGATTACGTAGAACGAGAGTATAAGAACTGGTACCTAAATGGTTTAGCTGAAAACTGGACTAAGATTATTGAAAATGATCTTAAGACCAATGGATATATTTCGGGTATCAAACAACAAGATGAATTCTATCGTAGAGATGTTGCTAATAATGAAAACAAGATTTTTGTCATTATTTCAGATGCTTTACGCTATGATGTGGCAGCTGATCTTTGTAATCAACTTCGTGTTGAAACTAAGTGCGATATATCAATTGATTCTCAAGAGGCTATTTTTCCAACAATCACCAAGTTCGGAATGGCTGCCTTATTGCCACACAGAGAATTATCAATAACTGTCAAGAATAATGAAATAAGAGTGTTGGCTGATGGTTGTACAACTGAAATGGCTGATCGTGATGCTGTTTTAAAGAACCGAAAGAAAAATAGTGTTGCATTGAAGTATAAAGATATCATTACCATGAAGGGCGATGAGAGAAGAGAAGCTATTAAGGGAATGGATATTGTTTATATCTATCATGATACGATTGATGCAACAAGTCACAATGATGAAACAAAAGTATTTGACGCTTGCGAAGAAGCGATTGCTGAAATTAAGAATCTGGTAAAGATTATTACAGGTGGTATGAGTGGAGTAAACATTGTCATAACATCTGATCATGGATTCCTGTATACATATCAACCACTAAATGAAGATGATAAGATGGAAAAATCTTCATTCAAGGATAATGTAATTGAACAAGGAAGAAGATATGTATTAGCAAACGATAAAGCAGACCCGGATTTCCTATTGCCAGTTAAGGGATTCTATAATGAAGAAAACGTTCTTGGATTTGCCCCAAGAGAAAACATTCGAATTAAAACAGCTGGTGGACAGAACTTTGTTCATGGTGGAGTTTCTTTACAGGAAATGGTTGTGCCAGTTATCAAGTATAAGTATTTAAGAGCTGGTTATAAATCATATGAAAGAAACAAAGATAAATATGATGCAAAACCTGTAACGGTAGCATTGTTATCTTCGAATAGAAAGATATCAAACATGATCTTCAACTTAAGCTTCTATCAGAAAGAACCGGTTAAAGATAACTATGTTCCATGTACTTATGAAGTGTATATTACTGATGATAATGGGGCTATTGTATCAGATAGACAGAAGATCATAGCTGATAAGGAAAGTACAGTAACTAAGGATAGAGAATTCAAGGTTACATTCAATTTAAAAACACAATCATATAACAGTCATGATATCTATTATCTAATAATTGTTGATGTAGATGGTACACAGGTACCAGTTAAAGAAGAAATGCAGATTGATATTGCAATGGCATTTGATGATTTTGATTTCTTTGGATAGGAGGATTACAATTTGAAACTTGAAAAATTAAGTCACGATGAGCGTGTTGAATATTTACTTCTTCCTATTTTAAAGGCGTTGCAATCAGCGGGCGGCCAATTAACTCGCACAGAGATACAAGAAAAGATCTGTGCTGAAGATGATGATATTGCTGAATTTGCTAGTAAGGTTAAAAAATCCAAGAAGACTGGTAATGAATATAAAGAATTTGCGTTTAAGTTTAACTTTGCAATAAAAGATCTTTCGTTTGTTGGATTGGTAGAATTTGAAAAAAGAAATCCAGTTATTTCCTTAACTGAGAAAGGTCTTAATCTAGATCTTGCAAATTTCAATGGCAAAAATGTAATCGAGGAATCTGCTAAGCATTGGGAAGAATTAAGTAAAGCAAAACAATCTACCAAGGTTAGCAAGGAAGAGAACGAAAAAGAAATCATTGATGATGATATAAGTCTGGAAGATAAATACAACAATGAATTCAAACAGAATTTATTAGATTCAATATCTAAAATGTCACCTAAGAAATTTGAAGCTTTCTCAAGGATGCTTTTAAGCAAGATGGGAGTAAACTTCACTGAAAAAGGAGTACAGATTTCAAATGATGGTGGTATTGATGGATATGGATACCATTTGGATTCCAGTGATTTTAGAACTACAAAAGTAGTCATTCAATGCAAAAGGTATAATAGCGGACCTGTTACAGAACCGGAAATTAACCAGTTTTTAGGTGCTGTCAGCAAATATAATGCAGATTATGGCGTGTTTATTACAAATAGCCGTTTTACAAAAGCAGCTAAAGATGCAGCATTAGAAGGAAGACCAATTACTCTTATAGATGGCAATGAACTGGTTGAACTAGTTAAGAAATATAAGGTTTATGTAAAACTTAATATAAATTTTTGATTATCTTTTCATATCTTCTTAAATGTCCGCAAAGCCTTATTTTATCAGCTTTACGGGCATTTCTCTTTTCGGCTGATACTTCCAAACAGCTACGTTTCATCACGTTTTCTCACGGTCAATCGTGGTAAATATCGTGGTAAAACTTTAAGCTATCATGCTTCTTAATTCTGCCTTGACGTTCTCTATGGACGCATGGGCGTACAGGTTCAGCGTGATACTGATGTTTGCGTGTCCCATGATATACTGTAAACTCTTAGGGTTCATGTTCCTGTTCGCAAGTCTGGTACAGAACGTATGACGCAGGATATGGGGCGTTATCTTTGGTAAGCTGTCCTCATGGCTCTTGTTATATTTCTTTCTCAGATTAGCGAAAGTAGAAGTATAATAGGCATTCGTCATAGGAAAGCCTTTCCCGTTCAGAAAGAGGAAACCACTGTACCCGTCTATCTCTGTCGGCTCTGCCTTTGCCTTGTTTGCCATGACACGCTCAAATGCCTGTTTCACTTCCTCACTCATGGGAACATCACGCACACCGCTTTTTGTCTTTGGTGTTTCGATATAATAGCCCGTTTCCTTGCTGGATAATAGCTGGTGGTCTACATGGATAACGCCGTTTTCAAAGTCTATATCCTGCCTTGTCAGTCCGCACAGTTCCGAGATACGAAGCCCTGTCTTTAACAGTATTACGATTGCGTCATAATACTTTTTATATACCCTGTCCCTGCTGGCAAAGGACAAGAGCCTTTCTTCCTGTTCCTCGGTCAATGCCTGCCGTGGTGTCCTGTCGTCCTCTATGACCTCATTCAGCTTGAAATCAAAGGGGTTCTTCCTCACGAGGTCGTCCGCTATGGCAATGCGGAATGACGCATTTAACGAGCGTTTATAATTGCTTATGGTCTGATAAGCATAGCCCTTGTCTTTCATGCGTAACGCCCATTCCTTAGCGTCTGAAAGGCGTATGCTGTCAATGCTCCTAGCCCCCAGTATATCGCCCTCTAATGTCCGCATGAGCTTTTTCCTGCCCTGTCTTGTGCTTTCCTTTACGTTGGCTCTCTGGGCGTTCTGTTTGGCGTATAGCTGGCACAGCGTCATTTTTCCGCCTGTTGTGTCGATACCGTCCTGTAAATCCCTTTGTATCTCCGTTTCTAATTCC
Organism: Clostridium sp. DFI.1.208; assembly: GCF_024463855.1. Taxonomy (NCBI): domain Bacteria; kingdom Bacillati; phylum Bacillota; class Clostridia; order Eubacteriales; family Clostridiaceae; genus Clostridium; species Clostridium sp. DFI.1.208. Next base: position 15,851 of record NZ_JANGCA010000007.1, read on the forward strand.
CTTAGGGATTTCCCGTCCCTCTTGCCTTTAGGTACGAGGTCTGTCGGCACAAGTTTCCATGAATAGGCATACCTTGTCTTTCCTGCCTTGTCCACATATTTGTATAAGTATCTTCCGTCTGCTCGCTGGCTCTCTCCTGTCTTTAAGAGGCGACCTTTACTGTCCCGTCTTTTTTCCGACATTTCTTATCTGCTCCTTTCGTAAGAAAGAGCCTTGATATGACTTACTGAAATAATATCACATACAAGGCTCTTTTGCATTAGATTGCGTCTGTTTTATCCATAAATTTCTCAAACTGTTTTTTCTTAATCAAGATACGGTTGCCGTTCATCACATACCAGTCGCCGTGTCGGTTTTCTTCTACCAATCGGCGTAGCTTGTTCTGTCCGATTGTGAAGTATCTTGACGCTTCCTCAATGGTAAGGGTGTATTTTTCCCATACAGGAATATCAATCTTTTCGTTCATCATGCCACCCCCCTACCTGTTCTTTGTGTCATACTGGACGTAGGGTATCAATTCTGTCCTGTCTATCCGCTGTAAATGGGCGGTCAGCTTGCTGGAAAGGGAAGTGCTGTACCTTGCCTTATCTACCATATCCCCGACACGTTCCAGCCCACCTAAAGCGTCATGGGATTCGAGGAAGTAAAAGCCTTTGACAGCGGATATGACACCACCCTCTGTAAGCCACTGTTGCGTTTCTTCAAGGGAATTATGCGGTGTGGGTACATGGAGTTTTAAAAGTTCCACAGCCCCTAAAAAGCGTTGCCAGAAACGGCACGTTTTCCACCTGCTCTTGTTGCTCTCATTCCTGTTTGCTACGACAAAACGCAGGTTGTCCGCCAGCAGTCCGAAAGCCAGTTCCCCAATCTCCAGCGGTCTTGCCTGAAATGCCATAGCAAAGGCATGAGCCTTTTCATCACGCAGTTGCATTTCCGTCCGTTTCCAACTCCCGACTTCATCAAGCGTCCTGTTGTATTTGCCGCACACTTCCTTGTCCTTGTCATAAAAGCGGTAGGAAAGCCCCGATTTTCCAGCCCCGATATAGACGGTCTTTGCGGTGTCAAAATCATCAAACTTGCTCTCGTCAAAATGGTAGCCCTCACTGTTGGCGATAAATTCCTCTTTTTCACATTTCTTCTTTATCTGCTCTATGGTAAAGAACGGCGTTTCGTTCCTGTCGTCAATGGCAACGTCCAGCCTTGTGAAATGGTAGTTTCCAGCCCCATATCTCCTTTCACAGCGTCCGAACATATCCCCAAAGGTCAAGCCGTTGTTATCGAGGATACGGAAAATATCATCACACCCCCTGCCTGTCATCACGAGATAACAGCCCAGCCCTTGTGGGTTGTCCTCTGTCTTTTTTGCGTCGCCCGATACATAAATATCTCCGATTTCCCAACGCGCCTGATACGTCTTAAATTTGACCGTTGCAGGATAGACATTAAAAATATCGGTCGGCAAGCATAAAATGTGCCGTATCACATCTTCTGCCGTTGCCGTATCAAAGACAATGCTGATGTAATCAATCTTGACGGATAAATTTTCATGTGTTGCGATAGTGCATTACTCCTTTCGTACTCCCCGTTTTTTTGCGGGGTAAAAATCGTGTTTTGTCCTTTATTTATCACAGTTTCTAGGTACTATGACATGTATGCGCAGGGCGGTGTTACATATACGCCCTGTACGGAACGCCTACGGCGTTCCTTTTCTTCCTGCACCAGCCCCGTTCTTAACGCTCACGAGCCTTTGGGAGGCTCGTGGCTAAACGGGGCAGGCACAGGAAGAAACACCGTTTTCGGTCGGATAGTCCATGCCTATTCATGCTATCAAAGCGAAAATAACTCTTTTCTATGCCTACTCAAGCGTGTGATTGACCTCATTGTGCTTAATCACTATATCCTCCATGATAATAACGCCGTTAGAATTACTTGTCAAGAACTTTTTCTTGACTTTTTCGGCTATAATAAGTATGATAGGCTTATAAAGGAACGAAAAAGCCGGGAAAGGAAAAGATATAAGAAGTTATGGAGCATGACACAAAGAAAATAAATTTTTTAGGGGAGAACATACAGACCATAAGAAAACACAGGAAAATGAAACAGCAGGAGCTTGCGGACGCCATCGGTATCAATATGCAGAGCCTTTCTAAGATTGAACGAGGGGTAAACTATCCCACCTTTGACACGCTGGAAAAGATAATGGACGTACTGGAAGTAACACCGAATGAATTGTTGTCGGGAGAATGGAAGTTTGTCCAACAGGCGGAAAAAGAGGTATGCAAGTTTTTACGGACGGAAGAACGCCTAAATGCAGAACTGAAACACGGACACTATGATAACTTCTTTGACAGTGAAGAAGAATGGCTAGAGTATGAGTTGGAGCAGTTGCGGAAATACATCACAGACTATATCAAGGGAGAGGACATACAAGCGTCCGACCTTTACCCTATCAAAACATTTATCCAGCACTTGAAATTTCAGAAAGTATTAGACCGTTATGATGATTTATACAGCATGGATATGTTCGGGGAAAGCACAGACGGACACAAGTACGGTACACCTTATCAGGTTGTAAAGAGGATAAATCCCAACTCAAAAGAAGATATGGAGCTGTTGCGGGAAGTCTTAAAGGACAGCCATTTTGACAACGGGGACGAGTAGCCTTTTTCCTCTTGCAAAAAGATACAGCAAACAAAAAGCCCAGATCAAGAGTGCAAGCACCACTTCTAAAGAAGTGGCAGGCTCTTGACAGGGCTTTTTCTTTTCTGTTTATGGCAGACAAGAGAAAAAAGGATAGCTATATTGTATAGTTTCTCTAATAATTTTAGAGCAATGAATTTATCACAGGTACTTCGTCTTTTCATTGTAAAAGTACAATCGTGGAAAGCACTAATATTGGCACTTTGATTTTGTGCATTATGCACAAAATATGATAGCAACAAAGAGGTCATATATAAAATAGAAACAAAAATAACTTGACATTTAATGAAATATATGTTATGTTGAGGTTAGTAAAAACAGTACGTGACATAAAACTATCAAAAAGTAAAAAAGAGAAAGGAGGTTTATCGAATGAGAGCAAAGAAGTTGAGAACGAAAGTAGTTGGTCTTGTAGCAGCAGTTATGGTTGTCGGCGCTCCACTTACAGCGTGGGCTATTGATGTAGCGGGTGGAGATTTGTACTACAATGGAGGGCAAACAGACACCATTGTATATTCCGAAATTGGGCGTAAAGCAGGTATTAGTCGCAACTACATGGTAAAGGCAACTGTAAAGGTCGGCGGAGATACATATACCAGTGGATTCAAGTCAAACTACGCTTACAAAGATGCAAAGAGAGTTTGGTGGGCGAACGAAACATCTTATTATGATTATTATCCATATTAAGTAAAATAGTTCAAACACCTAGGGCGGGGCTATTTGTCTCGCCCTATTTTATACATTTCTTCAAAGAAAGGGGCGTATGTTATGAAAAAATTTTTAAAGATTTTTATTTTCCTTGAAGTCATACTCTTTGCATATATTTTTAATACTTCTATTTACAACATTTATGAAAAGAATAACATTGCTACTGAGAATTTAAAAGGGTATGTTTTAGAAGAAACATCGCCAGAAATTCTCGACAAATTTTATACAATATTTACAGAAGAATATTCTCAAAATAAATTAGAACTCATTAACAATACGCTCACTTCCACAGATAAATCTGTTTATGATTTATATTGCTATCCATTAAATGAGTTTACACAAAAACAGCCTATATCTTCCTCTATTTTGTTTCAATATCATGAATTGCAAAAGGAAGATTTTTTAGATAGTGTTGGTGTATTCTATACAGATTTACCAGCTAACGCAATTAAAGAGATAGCTTCTCAACTGTCCGTCGCAATAAATAACTTTGAAAATGACGCTATTCCGTATAGTATGGTATTAGAATTGAATCTTCTGAATTTTGTAATCTTATTTATTGTACTTCAAATCATATACTGTATTTATACGTCTTATAGTTTGAAAAAAATAGGTATTAAAAAAAGCATGGGCTTTTCTACTATACATATTTTAAAGGAGCAAATTACCAGTGTAATAAAATATTTTGCTGTAATATGTTTAGTATTACTGTTCTTGCTAAATTTATATTACGCATTAACAAACAGATATGATTTTTCTTATTTAGCAACAAGTGTACTGTTCTTTATTGGTGTTTTAGCTATAAATATACTTTGTGTTTTAATTACAAGTATTTTAATTAAGTTTGTTTCTTTAGAGGCAATGATAAAAAATAAGACTTTAAATAGCGGCACAAATATTGTAGTTCAGGCTATAAAAATAATTTTTTCGGTAATAATCGCTATCACTATTATTTCATTGCTGAATCAGGGGAACTCATTTAGACAAAGCCAACAAGCTGTTTTAGATTATAAGTATCTGGACGGATATTATACCGCTAATGGTTTTAATTCATCGGAGTATGATTATGCGTTAGCAAACACAGACATATTAGAAAAATATTCTGAACAAACATTAGAGATGTATAATCATAACCATTCACTACTATGTGATTTTAGGACAGACGGTGGTTTGCAGACATCACGCCCCTATTATGAACAACAGCTTGTTATTGCAAATAGAAATTATCTGAATGAATTTTCAAATATCCAGCTCAGTGGAAAACCATTGGGAGAAGATATATTTAGTGAACCAACAGTATTAGTTCCACATAAATATAAGAATGATGAAAATTCTATTAGCGAATATATTAAGCAAGAATATTTCCGATTGATGAATTACAATCAATTTTATGGAATACCGGGAGAAGAAAAAACTATTGATAAATTTAATGTTGTTTATATAGACGATGATTCTACGATAAAAGTCAATACAGAAAATGGTTTTTCGGATATGGCTAATCCTGTTATCATTGTTGATACGGGCAATTTTGCAGGACTTTACTATTTGGATTCTTTAAATACAAGGTGTTTATTTTTTCAAATGGAGTCAAGAGAAGATTTTTCTTCTTTGTTATCAGAATATGATTTAGAGCAATTAGTTACAGCTGGAACATTACTTACACCTTATTTAATGCAACTTGAAAATGTGACATTCGTTCTTAAAACACTCACTATGTTTACGATTGTCTTTATAGTGTCTTTACTGTTTATTTTGTATATTTCAAATTATGTGGACATTTTTGTAAATCGAAAGAGATATGCGGCAAAAGAGATTTTAGGATTCTCTCATTTTAGGACACTGAAAAATCGGTATATTTTTTGGGGAATCGAAATAATTATATCAGGCGTATTAACTGCTATAAATTATTATTTTGCTTGCCTTTTTGCGATTATACTTATTGACTACATATTCTGCGAATTGCTTTATAGAATTTATATCTCAAACGCTTTATATGAGATTGAAAAGGGGGCATAAGTATGTCATTGATTACATTAAAGAACGTCAAAAAAGAATATGGGAAAAATCAGGTTCTATTTGAAAATTTATCTTTAGAAATAGAAAAAGGCGAATTTGTGGGGCTTGTAGGGAAAAGCGGGGCAGGTAAAACGACACTTTTAAATATAATAGGATTGATTACTGATATATCCGAGGGAACAATCACTATTGATAGTCATAAAAATTTGTCCATGAACGGTAAAAATGCTATGATTTTGAGAAGATATACAATAGGCTATCTATTTCAAAATTATGGACTAATAGAAGATGAAAGCGTGTTGTGGAATTTAAAATTAGCTCTTGAATATAAAAAAGTAAAAAAAGAAGAAAAACTGAAACTAATCAATAAGTATTTAAAGCAATTTGAGCTAAGTGACATGCTTAACAAAAAAGTATATCAGTTAAGCGGTGGAGAGCAACAGCGAATTGCAATTATTAAATTGATTTTGCAAGGAAGTCAGATTATATTAGCTGATGAACCAACTTCTGGACTTGATAAAGAGAACGAATTGATAGTGATGAAACTTTTGAAAGAATTAAATGAAAAGGGCATTACTATAATCATGGTCACTCACAACATGAATTTGTGCGATTGTTTTTCCAGAGTTATAAATGTAGAAAACTTTAGATAGTTTGTTAAAGGGAGATACGCGGTTTTATTATACGTGCAATCTCCCTTTATATTTCGTCATATCAAGACTCATATTCAATTATGGTAAATTCGTGGTAAAACACTTATTTTTTCAAGTGATGAACAGCCCTTAAATGCTGTATTTATGCGGATAATCGGATTTTCTATATCAAGTTTGAATATAAGCCTATAACAACGTATGAGCTGTTAGACTTTTACGATGAAGATTAAATGTTTAAAGAACATAAAGATTGGGGAGTGAGATAATGGATCATGTTTGTGCTAATCGAGAAGAAATAAAAGAAAAGTTAAGAGATAATTTTAGTGGTAAGATTGTTCGCAAAGATCTAACGAAGAAAATAAAAGAAGGAGCCAATGTGCCAGTTTATGTACTGGAGTTTTTGCTTGGCCAATATTGTGGTTCTGATGATGAAGAGATTATCGAACAAGGAGTTGAAAAGGTAAAAAAGATACTGGCAGATAACTTTGTTCGTCCAGATGAAGCACAAAAGACCCTATCGGTTTTAAGGCAAAAAGGTTCTTATACCGTTATTGATCGAATTACTGTTTCCTTAGATATTAAACGAGATATATATGTAGCTGAATTCTCCAATCTTGGTGTTAAAGATATTCCTATTTCAGAAGAGTATCCTGAAAAATATGATCGTTTATTATGTGGAGGCATCTGGTGTATTGTTCAATTGGAATATGAAAATCCAATCAGAATTTTAAAATTGAATCCAATCCAAATGCCACGTGTTGAAATAAAAGAATATAAAGCTAATAGAGCAAATTTCACAAAAGAAGAATGGATAGATGTTTTGTTGCGCTCTATAGGTATGGAGCCAGATAAATTAACTGAAAGAGAAAAGTGGTTGCTATTATTAAGAATGGTACCACTAGTTGAAAATAACTTTAACTTGTGTGAATTAGGACCACGTAGTACAGGTAAATCACATCTATATAAGGAAATATCACCAAATAGCATACTTGTATCTGGCGGTCAGACTACAGTAGCTAATCTTTTCTACAACATGGGCAGAAAACAGGTTGGCCTTGTTGGCTTATGGGATTGTATAGCTTTTGATGAAGTTGCTGGTATCAAGTTTAAAGATAATGATGGAATTCAGATCATGAAAGATTATATGGCATCCGGATCTTTTGCACGTGGAAAAGAAGAAAAAGCTGCCAGTGCTTCAATGGTATTTGTTGGTAACATAAATCAAAGTGTTGATGTACTATTAAAAACATCATCGTTATTTGATCCGTTTCCACCTGAAATGGGTACAGATACTGCATTCTTAGATCGTATGCATTGTTATATTCCAGGATGGGAAATTCCTAAATTTAGGCCAGAACACTTCACAGATGATTACGGTTTTATAACGGATTATTTATCTGAAGTATTAAGAACACTGCGTAAAGATCAGCAAGGTGATGCTTTAGATAAATACTATAAGTTAGGCAAAAATTTGAATCAAAGAGATACTATTGCGGTTAGGAAAATGGTATCTGGATTAATAAAGCTAGTATATCCTGATGGCAATTACAGTAAGGAAGAATTAGAAAAAGTATTGCGTATAGCTTTAGAAATGAGAAGAAGAGTCAAAGAACAGCTTAAGAAAATAGGTGGTATGGAATTCTATGACGTTAACTTCTCATATAGAGATAACGAAACATTTGAAGAAAAATATGTATCAGTTCCTGAACAGGGTTCCAGCACATTGATTCCAGAAGGTATGTGTAATCCAGGACAAGTTTATACTGTGGCTGAAGGTAAAAATGGTATGATTGGATTGTTCCGTCTTGAATCACAAATGTTGCCAGGCAATGGAAAACTAACGAGAACTGGTATTGGAACTGATCGTGATACTAAAGAGGCAACAGACATTGCATTTAACTATCTGAAGGCGAATGCAAGCCGTATTTCTCAGTCTATCAGTACAACGACTAAGGATTATTTGATTGATTATCGTGACTTACAAGGAATAGGTATGACATCAAAACTTGCGATGCCAACTTTAATTGCTATATGTTCTATTGCATTAAGTAAGCCAACATTATCTTCGTTGGCAATTTTAGGTGATATTACAATAAGTGGTACTGTCATGAAGGCAGATAATTTAGCAAATAGTTTACAAGTCTGTTTGGACTCAGGAGCTAAAAAAGTATTGTTGCCAATTACATCGGCCGCAGATCTTGCAACTGTACCAAGTGATTTAGTCGGAAGATTCAGCTTGATTTTCTATAGTAGTGCAGAAGATGCAGTGTATAAAGCTTTGGGGGTAGAGTAAATGTGGAAAGATAATGAGACTGAACTTGACTTTCTTGATTATGACTATTTGATTAAAACAGTCCAGAACATAGTTACAAATGACTCTCTTTTACCTGCAAGTATAGGTATCTATGGTGATTGGGGAAGTGGGAAATCAAGTTTGATGCGTATGAGCAAAAAACAATTGGAAGAACTAGATAAAGATATCAAATGCGTTTATTTTAATGGATGGCTTTTCGAAAATTATGAAGACGCAAAGACATCAATCCTAGGGACAATTCTTGACGAAATTAATAAGAATACTAGTTTAAGTGAAAAAGCAAAGAGTATTATAAAAGGATTATATAAAAGTGTTGATAAATTTAAATTGGCTAAAAATTCACTAAAACTAGTAACTGATATTTGGATGACAGGTGGAATTGCCTCAATGATTGATTACTCCATGAAAACATTCTTACAGAGTACGAATATAATGCAAGAGGAAAAAAATGTTAATAATGTTATATCCACTATCAAAGATGAGCTTAATAATAAGAATTTACGTGATGACATTAGCAAATTTCAATCGGAATTTGGAGAACTATTGAAAGAGTCCAAAATTAGTCGTTTGGTTGTTTTTATTGATGAGCTTGATAGATGCAGACCAGATACAATTTTGGATACTTTAGAAGCAATAAAATTATTCCTTTTTAATGGAAAAGTAGCGTTCGTTATAGGCGCAGATGAGCGTCATATATCGTATGCTGTTAAAAGTAAGTTTAAAGATATTGAAGGAATCCAAATCGATATAGGAAAGGAATATCTTGAAAAGCTAATTCAATATCCAATCCGTATTCCAAGACTTGATTCCGATGAAGTTGAGATATATCTTACTTGTTTATTATTGGAGTCTGAATTATCAAATGAAGAGTTTAAGAAGGTTCTGCAATGGGTTAAAGAGGAAAAAGAAAAAGATTTTGAAAGTTTTAAAATCGAAAATGTTACTAACTTATTTGTAAATGATAAGAGTTTATGTGAATCAATTACAACGAATTTAACTGTTGCTCGTCAACTATCTTCAGTTCTTTCAAATGGCCTACATGGCAATCCAAGACAGTGCAAACGATTTTTAAATTCAATGTATATGAGGCTAGATATGGCATCTTATAAAAACAAAAAGCTGGATAGTAGAATTTTAGCGAAAATAATGATGTTGGAATACATAAAACCAAGGATTTTTAATAAGATCGCTGAAATGGCAAGAAGTAATACTTTGAAACAGGAATTATCACAGTTTGAAGAAGGAAAACTCGAGAATATTACAGAATTAAAAACATGGGTTGATGATGAATGGTTTTTGCGATGGTGTAAATTTGAACCACATTTAGCTAATGAATCATTAAATATTTATTTTTATTTCACAAGAACATCATTGGATGAAAAGATAAGTAGAGTTTCAAGAATTCTTTCTCCAAATGGACAAGTCATTCTGGATTCTTTGTTGTCGAAATCAGATATAAAAGTAAAACAAGCACTAAAAAAAGTTGAAGAAATCTCTGACGCTGAATCTGCCACCATATTAGATGCAATGTATTCGTCATTATCAGCAGATACTTCAATTAGTAAAGAACTTTTTAGTGCGTTTTTGGAATTTGCAGAAGGAAAATCGTTATTAACTAGTGATACGTTGAATTACATGCAATCATTATCAGGCTCCCAAATTAGTTTAGGTTGCGCAAGCTATGTAGTTGATTATGGCAAAAAAATGAACAAAAAACAAGAAGTTCAAAATATTGCAGTAATGTGGGGAAGTACAAATAAAGAACTTCAAAAGGCAATCGAATCTTTATTAGAGGCAGAGGAGTAGTTTATGGGTACGTCAAGCATTTTTAACGGAAGAACAGATAAAAACGCACTATTACCTAATGATTTTAATAATGATGAAAATTCTCCCATTGATCAATCCGAAGTTGTAAAATGGCAAACTGTTAAATCTGATTTTTCAAAGTACATTAATAGTGGTGGAAACAAAGGGTCTTTGAAACATATCGCAAAACAATATGTGAAAGCTGCAGGTGGTACTAATAAACTAGTTGCACAATCTAAATCGGGCATTAGAGCTGGTGTGAATTTTGGCACATTCTTTAACAGTATTTATGAGAATGGAATTGAAATTACACTTTATAATTTCGGTATAAACAATGCGAATCTTTCAGTTAGAGAAATTTTTTCAAGACTAGTTGACGTAATATCGCCTTTGTCAAACACAAAAGAAGATATTACTGCAAGAAAGGCAATGGTTGAGGCTTTATCAGAAGTGTATGATTATGTTGAAAAAAATGATTTAAATGTGGAGTGCTTAAATAGCATGCCAAAGGAATTAATGAACATTGCATTAAGAGATTATATAGCTTCATACATATGGATAACGATGATGAAAGATTTGGATAGCAGGTTGGAAAAATATATATCAAATGCTCAAAATGCGGCGTTAGTAGAAAGAAAATTTAAGGAGCTAATTGCAGGAATCGTGGATGTTCAGTTTAAATCACAAGGGGATATTGTAAATCAACAGGTAGGAGTAGTAATACAGGATTTATATACGAAATGCTTAAAAGTTCTGGAGGGAATAATATGATTATTAATGCTAAGATAGATAAAGAAGATACATTTCAAACTGAAGAAAATAGTGTGGAAATCAATTTCTCAAATCATGAAACATTCTCTTATACTTTTTGGCATAATAAACACGTATTACCATATTGGTATTCAAATCAAGCCTTGGATTTGTTATACATTTCTCTAGCTGTTTTCGCTGCAGATCGTTTGTGTTTAAGAAGCTCTTCTTTAGATGGTTGGAGTAGAGAGTTTAAGATATTTATACCTGTTTTAGAAATTGACAAATGGAACATTGCAAAAGAGTTATTGGAAAATATGCTTTCTTTCTTAAGTGGAGATAGTTGGGAATTTATATTTAGAAAAAGAGAGTTATACCAGTTCGAAAGAAACAAATATGATGTTTGGAAAAAATCAAATAGCACCTCTACAGATTATGATCAGTTATGTATGTTTTCAGGTGGTTTGGATTCTTTTGTTGGTGCTATTGATTTGTTAGAAACTGAGAAAAAGAAAACCTTGTTTATTAGCCATTATGGTGGAGGTAAAGGAACAAAAGAATATCAAGATATTCTTAAAGAAAAGTTTGTTATTGAGTACGGATTAAATGCACAGGATTTTCATCAGTACTATGCGAAAGTTGTAAGTGGTGTAGAAGATACTACAAGAACTCGTTCGTTTATGTTTTTTTCTCATGCAATCGCAGTAGCTTCATGTTTTCATAAACACATCGATTTAATTATTCCAGAAAATGGATTTATTTCTTTGAATATACCGAGCACATTTTCTAGAATAGGAACAAGTAGTACAAGAACTACTCATCCTTATTATATGGAAATGTTCCAAGAATTATTAAAAATATTGGAATTACCCGTATTGTTATATAATCCATATCAATTTAAAACTAAAGGCGAAATGCTTAAGGAATGCAAAAATCAGTCTTTTATGATAGAAAATATAGAAAACACAATGTCTTGCTCTCATCCTGATAATGGAAGAATGCTAGGAGAAACTCAAGCACGTCATTGTGGTTATTGCCTGCCATGCGTTATAAGACAAGCAGCCATGAAAAAAGCTGGAATACATGACAAAAGTTCATATAGAGATAGATTATTTAAAAATTGTGAAGTGGCAAAAACCAACTTAAATTCATATCGATTAGGCTTTGAAGATTTCAATCCAAAATATGCTTTTATGGTAATTCAACTAAGTGGTAGAATATCGAATAATATTAATGAATTTACTGAATTATATATTAGAGGTATGGAGGAGATGAAGTCATATTTGGAGGATTTATATGAATGATTTTATAATGGATTCACATATGCATTTCGATCTATATGATAACAAAAATACAGTATTAAACTATATAGAGACAAATAAGTCGTATACTATAGCAATGACCAATTTGCCTATACTATATGAAAAATATAAAGAAAAGTATACAGGATTTCGTTATATAAGGATTGCTTTAGGATTCCATCCGGAGCTTTCTCATGATTATAAAAATCAAATTAATTTATTCAAAAAGAACATCAATACTACTAGGTATATTGGAGAAATTGGTTTAGATTATTATCATAAAAGCGAAGAAGATAAGTCTGATCAAAGATTGGTTTTTGAAGAAATCATCTCCACATGTAATAAGGCAGGCAATAAAATTTTGAGCATTCATACAAGAAATGCAGAAAAAGATTGTCTTGACATATTGTCTTCATTTAATGGTAAAGTGATTTTTCACTGGTATAGTGGAGGTATTACTTGTTTACGAACGGCAATTGACAGAGGTTATTATTTCTCCATAAACCACCAAATGATTAAGTCCAATAACGGAAGAAAGATCATTAACGAGCTTCCAATCAATAGAATACTTATAGAAAGTGATGCTCCGTTTACTGTTGGATTGAAAGATAATTATAATTTTAGTTTTTTTCAAGAGGTTATCAATTATTTGTCTATAGTACATAACATAGATAATTATGAAATTCAAAACCATATTAAACATAACTTTAAAGAGATATTAATGTAAAATGTATTACACACAAGATTATTTGAAATGAGTTTCTTTGCCGTTATTTACTTTAGATTGGCAAATACCACACCTTTATAATAAGATCTTAACTGATTCAATGTATAGGTGACTGTATGCCAGTCCATTTTTGCATCTTGGAAGGTATTTGTCTTGCCGTCAAGGTTTCCTTCCTGGATAGTAACATAATCCCCATCGACAGCAATGACGATACCAACATGATTGACACCAACACCGGAGAAGACAGACCCAGGTTTTGGTGTTAGTGATCTTTCAAATAAGTCCTGATGAGCAGCTACCAACTGGTCTACACAGTTCCATCCATTACCAGTAAATCCTGGATCATATCCATATAATTCATAGAATCTGCCCCAGGCAAACCATGTGCATTGGCCATATAAGCCAACTCTTGCATATGGGTTTTTTGTTATCCAGGCTTCCATATTGTTAAAGTTAGGATTGATACCACCTCTAAATGTAACAGGTACATATTGCATGACATGATCTACATATTCTGGATCACCATATGTTGATGTATTTAGTTTTGCTTTCATATCATCTGAAAACAATTGGGCATTGTATTTTGAATAGCCTCCAAAGTTGCTGATTGCCCATTCAATATAGCCATTTCCATAGTTATATCCCTGTATAGCCATATATAGATGTTCTGTATCGGATTTGTCTTTTACATTAGCTCTATTTAGGCAATCGGCAAATGATTTAACACCACATTCGATTGAATATTCAGGATCAGTTATCCCGTTAGGTACTCTTGGATATTTTGTATTGAACACTGATTCACTGCATTGCATTGGATCATTTCCTAGTCCTTTAGATTCCTGCATCATAATGGCTGCTAGTATTGGAACATAGTCTACAATTCCATTTTCTTCTGCATATCTTGTTATCGTTTCTTCGTAGGCGATGACTTCCGGACTTAATGGAATGATCATGCTGTTGCTGCCACCATCCTGAGCTAAAACAGAGAAAGTGCCGATAAATAGCGTCATTATCACAATAAGTATGACTCCGGTACCGAAAGATAATAGTGCATTGATTCCACCAATTGTCTTTTTAACAACATTAAAGGAAACTGATATGAATTTAGCTGATGTCTGTATTGCTGGTCTAGTAATAATTCGATCTGCTGCTTCCTTGATGCTTGAAGCTTTGATCTTTTTCTGTACATATCGCTTAGCTTTTGACATATAAGTAACTTTAGGTATAGAAGAATCCATGATTGCTGTGGTACGCTCTATTTGCCTCTTTGTACGATGCTGTTCCAGTTTCTGCTTAACATATTTCTTTGCTCGAAAGGCTGACTCATATGCAGTTGATTTAGCGGTAGTGCTGATGTTATCTATAGCTCTTGCAGATGCATTTGCTTTAGGAGATGGTGAATCTTCTTTATTGTTTTCTTTACTGTGGATGGTTTGCTGTTTGATAAAGTGATTTAGATTCTCTTTGGAATCCTTCGTTTTAATGGTTTGTATTGATTGCTTGGTTTTGATGCTGTTCATTCTTGTCTCCTTTAAAAAATGGGACAAGCATTCAGCTTATCCCTTATAGTTTCTCTTATTGATCATTTCTTTACGATCACTTGGTTTTGTTGTATTCAGATTATAAAGTTTTCCTTTTGGCATCTTGTTTATAAATGGCACGATGGATCCACCATATTTGATCAATCCGCAGCCAGTCTGGGCATTAGTTATATAGCTCATTTGTTCTTCAGATATGTTAAGCAGCTTCGCCAGATCCTCCCTGTCATTAGGTGATTGATTCAGCATCACAATGAATAATGAATTAGACAACATGCTTGTACCTTGCTGCGAAGAAAGAAGATACTTAACATTTTGAGTAATACCGGTAGGGAAGGCATCCCTTTTTCTGAATTGTCGCCATGCTGAAGCAAAGAATGTCGCTGATTCCTCGTTTTCAAATATGACATGGATCTCATCAATGAATACATGTGTACGTTTGCCTTTACGCCAGTTTTCATTCACCCGGTTGATAATGGCATCTGTAATGACAAGCAGCCCCATTGTCTTAAGCTGTTTTCCAAGATTAAAGATATTGAATGACAATACTCTTGATTTGATGTTTACGTTGGTTTCATGAGCAAAGATATTCAACGATCCATTTGTGAACAGTTCGAGTTTGATTGCAAGTGATTTTGCTTCGGTTTCTGGCTGATCCAATAACTTCTTATATAGATGCTTAAGAGTAGGGGTATAGTGACCATTGAAAGCATCCTGGTAAACATAGGCAACACAACGGTCAATAATACTCTTGTCAGTTGAAGAAATTCCACCATGATTGGTATCCAACTGCTCAAATAAAGACATAACGAATTGTGATTTATCAGCAATTGAGTTGCCAGAATCACCATATCCTTCAGCCATATCCATTGCATTGATATGATCGGAACTGTTAGTACCAATATCAATGACCTGGCCACCAAAGGCTTTGACAATCGGATCATATTCTCCCTCAGGATCGGCAATGATGACATCGTCATCTGTAGACATGATGATGAATTCGATTTCCTCTTTTGTTAAGAAAGACTTACCTGATCCAGGTACTCCTAGTACAAAGGCATTAGGATTCTGCAGCAGTTCCTTGTTGCAGAGAATCGGATTGTTGGTGATGGCGTTCTGGCCATACCAAATACCACCTTTGTCCATGATTTCCTGAGCACGGAAGGGAATGAATACCGCTGCACTTTCAGTTAATAGTGTTCTTGTTATATTCAATCGATTGACACCGATCGGTAGAGCAGTAACAAGCCCATCCAGCTGTCTTTTGGCAAAATATAATGTATCCAGTTCACATACATACTTTCTGGCGATTGACTTGAGTGTTTCGGTGTCCTTATCAAGTTCTTCCAAAGTATCAGCCAGATGGACCAGAGCAATATTGCACAGCATCATTCTTTGGTCCCTTACGATCAGATCATCTAGGAATTCCTTACATTCCTTTCGCTGCAGTTCCATGTCATAGGGAATGATGGCTGAGAAGTTGTTGTTGCGGTTCTGCTTCATTTGCCAGTCGGTAATGTTCTTTTCTACGCCGAGGAATTTGTTTTCAACTTCTCTGACTGCTTCATCAGTAGGAATGGATATGATATCCATTGAATACATGAGATTGCGGTTCAGATCGCATAGTTCCGATACGAATTCATCCTTCAGAAAACCAGGGTAATTGTTTAGATACAGTACACGGCCATATTTGTTATCGAACTGGAAATAGCGGCTCTTGTATTTGCATATGCCTGGTGTGATCAGATCTTTGAAGGAATGGCCTTTCTTGGCAAGATCATTCATGTCATATACCAATTCATCATTTTCATTTCGATAGAAGTCATGTAGGATCTTCAGTCTTTCTTCTGCATCAAGTTCAATACAGGCGCTGCCAAGTCTAGAGAACAGCGTTGTAAACTCCGATGTGATTCTTGAAAAGGTGAATCTAGCTTCATCGATATTGCTTTTGAATACTGTGACTGTAATGTATTTTTCCTGGATGATATCATCGCTTTCTGCCAGTTTTTGCAGCAGCATATCATTGTATTCCTGACGATATACATCCAATCCATCATCTTTCATAGGAATCAGAATATCATCCTTGAATTTCTTAAGATCAATCTTACGGTTGTTGATTGTGATCTTGGTCATAACGGATGAATCAAAGGAATTTAACAGATCACTATAGCTTAGGAACAGGTTGTTCTTGTCCTCGCCGGAAGCAATCTTGTAGTTGATATCCAGGAAGCGGTAGCTTTTGGAATACTTGTTTCCCATACGAAAAATACCATCCTTGTAGATGGTATCAACAGGGATGGTATCCTGAACGGTTCTAGGAACCTTTATTCTTTCTTTGTTTTGCTTTTTGATTCTTTCGAAGCTTTTTATCATGTACAATGGACTCCTTTCGTGATTTATCAATATAAGAAGAGAAGATTTCTTCATATAGGTTAAATGGCTTGTTGATCAATTGTGCTTTGTTCAGCATTAGGGAATAGAAGGCGGTCGATATGATTTCCTCCATATACATTCCCTGGAACCGGATAAAGCCAAAACAGGCAAATGGCAATACCCCAAGCATGCATAGCCAGCTTGTAACTTCCTGTCCTAGCTTATCTGAGCATGAAAAATAGATTATACAGGCAGATCCGCAGGCAAGTATTGAAAAGATACTTTGCCTTAGGGATAGTCCAAACAATATGGATTCTGTATAATCTCTTATTTCCTTATTGATTTTTACTTCGAAATTAGATTTCATAGCATCCATCCAATTCCTTTTCTTCGATATTGAATGGTGAAGAAGTAGCAAATAATATGTTGTTAACTGGAATTACAGTTTCACCAGTACTGGTGCTGATAATGGCATTCTTATCAGAATTCTTGATCTTGTACATTACCTTTTCCTTAAGTGGTAATGAAATTGGTTCGTTGATCACTACGCTGTCACCGTTGGTAAAGACGATAGTGTTTTTGATTGTTTTGTTCATTTAATTGTCCTTTCTATGAAAAAAATCCTACATATTGTAGGATTGAATAATAATTGGTAATTACTCTCCGTATTCAATTTTCATCCATCGAAGATTATACTCTTCTAAAGCATCATCATAATCTTCAAAGTGTTTGGTTGGACCATTTCCAATTACGCAGTAAACCTCTCTATCGTATCTACATCCAACTTTTAACAGTTTGACTCCGTGTTTTTCATAAATTAATTCTGAATCACCAAATTGCATTTTTAACCTCCATTGATTCGCAGTGTTTATAACTTCATAATAGTCAGGAATTACTTATGTTTCTAAATTCTTCTTCTGATTCGTAGATGTTGTCAGATGAAATACTGTTTTTATGACCACATTCAGTACATACCCAAACGTAGTGGTGGTCGTCAAATCCTGGTTGATCATTCAAATGAGCATTACAACGATCACAATACCAATCGATTCCTGGAAATCTATCAGACATATATTAACTCTCCTCCTTATTTTTATTCTTTAAAAGGTCTGGAAAATACTTTTCCACCAATCTTTACTAATTCATCAGCATGTTCAGAAATATAATCTGAAACAGGATGCCAAACCCTTTTGAATTTGAAGAATAATTTGCCATCTATATATTTTGTAGGGCAAGTATAAGTTCGACCTCCAGATGTTATCTGGCACCATTCCAAAATTTTATTAATACCTAGAACTAACATAAGTACCTCCTATTTGAATATTTTTGTCCAACTTGTGATATCAAGTTTTTCTATTGTGTTTTTTAAAAGATTAGGATTAGTGGCTCCTAAAGCATAACCCGCTGCGAAAGTACCAATACCAGCAGAAATTGCCAATAAAATATCTGTCCATTCTCTGGAAACATCTTTTCTTGAAATATCATTGGTCATAGCGGCTGGAGCTACAACATTTGCTTTAGATTTAAGTATGTCACGCAATTCTTCAGAATACTTATCTGGATTATCTACAAAAATGTCCAGTATATCATATAGCATCTTGCATTCATCTGGATGTGTACTCATTTCATCACTTAATACAGCACGAATGGCTATATAAGTTGTTTTTGTCATTTTTGATTTTAATCCTTCTAGATTAATGATTGTTTGCTTTGTCACTCCAATTTTATTTGCTAGCTCTTCAATGGTCCAACCAGCACTGCGACGGATGAGTTTTAAGTTTTCTTGAAGTAAATCAATCTCTGGCATACGGCCACCACCTTTGTAAATAAAGTATACAACAGATATACTATAAATACAATATAAAACTAAAGGTAAAATAATTTTACTTTAAAGTCCCATCATTTCTTTAACAATCCTATCTGACATCTTGATTGTTCCAACCAATACCAGCATATTGAATATCAATTCACCTATATAACTCCATATCATTGATACAGCTGATGCAGAAGTATCAATTGCTGGTGCTGATGAAGCAAAGGCTGAGAATATCACACATGACAATAGGATGATTGCTCCTTCAAGACATACACCAGCATAGCTTTTTATAAAGGTGAATGCTGTATTCTGTGTTGATTCACCAGCTGCTGCAGCCAGTGGAATAGGGGATATGGCTGTATACATATAGATCTTAAAGAATCGACCATACACAGTAAGAATCATAATAAATGAAAGTATGGTTATGAATACGGATCCAAGCAGAGTTACTGCCCATAGCGGTATTGATTCAAGAAAACCTGTATTGTTTACCGCATCAATAATTTCCTGTGGGATAACGGTGCTTTCAGCTGTTCCCAATCCAACCGTTCTGGTGATTGTTGAGATGACACCTTGTACTATCTCAAATATTCCAGTCATCAGTTCCATACCATACATGACAAGACCTCTTGCAATAACGAATCTAAGAAACAGCTTGAAGGCATGTTCTGGTCGTTTGATATCCTGCCAATTGGTACAGGTTCTAATCAGTCCCCATAGGAAGAATAATACCAATAGGGACAGACCGATTGCCTGTAATGCTCCATGAATCTTCACTATAATATTCCAAATATCACCACCTTTGAATGATTCCGGTGATTGAGTTAGTAACATCCATATCTCTGCCAGTTTTTCATTCCATGTATTTAGGGCGCTTGTTAGATTGTCGATGATTCCCTCCATGAAATCACCGCCTTATCCAACAATGATATTCAGTATCTCTTTGGCAAATGTAATGATGATGCCACCAGCTACAGTCATAAAACCATTAGCTCTTTGTGATGGATCGTGTGACTTCAAGGATAATCCAACCTGTACGATTCCTAATCCCAGAAGAATCATGCCAATAGCACGAATCAGTCCGAACATGAATTCAGAGAAGTTATTGACTACCGCAACCGGATCGTTGGCTGCAAATACAGGCATTGTCAGGTTTGCAGTTAGTACAAGTGCTGTGTATAAGATGAATAGTATCTTTTTGCATTTATTGAGTTTCATTATTTGATGTCTCCTTTTCTAGATTTTTGAAGTAATCATCCATTTCCTCATCTGATAACAGTTCATATTCGTTATCGCTGAGAAGGATGTTTTGCCAGTCATCAATGAAGTGGCTAGCTGTTCCATGAATATATGGTTTCTGTTTTCCATCGGTTGTCTCATTGATGTTTGGATGTTTCAGAAGATCATATTTCTTATCCATGATAGGCAGTTCGCCACGAATAAAAAGAAGTCCATAGTCATTGTTTAAAAGACGGACTTCATCGGGTGTTAATAGTTCTCTTCCAGTCTGCTGATAGTTGGTGGAGTAGCTTCCACTATGACCTGTGGATTTTCCGAAGGTATTGGTATCAAGCGTTTCCTTGCCAAGATATTCACTGATGAACTTATGGGTAGACTGCTCGTTGCCTCCAAGGTAGTAGAGTTCATCGCAGTTACCGACAATGGATTCCCAGCTATCTTTAAATAATGTTTTTATCTGTGCCAGATTTTGCAGGATGATTGATACAAAGATCTGACGGGAACGCATGGTAGAAAGCAGCTTGTCGAATTCATCTGGAAGGGCAACATTGGCAAATTCATCCATCAGAAAATGGACGGGGACAGGCAGTTCACCACCATATACATAATCGGCCTGGTAATACAGCATCTGGAAGAGCTGGGTATATAACATGCCGACAAGAAAGTTGAATGTTGAATCATTGTCTGGAATGACCGCAAAGAGGGCTGTCTTCCTTTCACCGATCTTATCAAGTTCCAGTTCATCAAATTTTGTCAGTGATGCCATCGAATCAAGATTGAATGCTGCCAGTCTTACGCCAACGGAAATCAGAATAGATTTTGCGGTCTTACCAGCTGCCTGCTTGTAGATCTGGTACTGTTTTAAAGCAAGTGAATCCGGATCTGATCTTTCCAGGTGATGGAACAGTTCATCAAGAGGTGACTCATATTCTTCATCATCCTCTTTTACTTCGGCATAGGTCAGCATTTCCATTACCATTGTAAAGTTCTGCTCATCTTCTGGAGCGTAATGGTACAGGTAAAGCATCAGTGCTTCCAGTAGTGCTGTCTCCGATTTTTCCCAGAAGGGATCCATGGATTGTGATCCTTTAGGAGTCGTATTGCGAATCAGATTGGTTATCAGCTTCAGGATATCCTTATCGCTTTGGATGTAGTGGAATGGATTATAGCCATGTGACTTTGACATATCAATCAGATCAATGACCTTGATTACATATCCTTCCTTTTCCAACATGTATCCTTCACTTCTTAATATTTCTCCCTTTGGATCCAGTACAACAAATGATGTATTGCACTGCATGATGTTAGGCTTGCAATAGAAGCGGGTCTTTCCGGCACCGGAACCACCAATGACAATGGTATTGAGATTCCTTCTGTGGATCTTGCCATTGAGTCCAATTCGGACATTCTGGCTGAGAAGCTTGTTTTCAAGATAGTTCTTGCTAGCATATTTCCTGTTTACATTTAAGGCATTGGCCCATTTGGCAGAACCATATTCAACTGTCCTTCGGTAGTTTTTCATTGTTGACAGATAGACCATTACACCAATTGCATAAATCAGGGTGAATATAAGAATCATTCTTGGCGTATTGTCGCACCAGGAAAAAGAAAAAGGGTGGTTGATTGCCTCGCTGATATAGGGAAGGGCATAAATCAAACCACCGCTTGAATAGGGTGCAATCAATATTGCGAACCAGATGACTGGTATTATCAGCAGTCCCAGAAAGATGTAATCGTCCTGCTTACGATCTTTCATAACCGCTTCTTGTCGGTGTGACTGGTGCATCGCAAACCTTGACAATCAGGGTATCAAGAAAGTCATGGTTCTTATGTTCCATGCGCTGCTTGTCCCTTAAGTCGGCCAGGGCTCTAACGATTATGCGCCTTTCCGTATCATCGACAATAATTCCAATCATTTGTTCATCATCTTTTCTTTTGCCAAACATAAGCTTACCTACCTTTCGTTTTGTGTTTCTTTAATACAGGAGCAGAGTTCTTCTTAGTTTGCTGATCCTTCAGGTTCATTAGCTGTTGCCTTACTGAAGGGCGTTTAGAAGTAAGGTTTGTTTCTTTTCCTTCGCTCCTGTTCTTCGGCTTTTCGGTCTTCGATGTTTTTGAAGATGGCTCGAACGGAATGCCGCCTTTCGCTCGAGCTTTTGAGGGGTTTGATTCGTTCATCATCTTTGAAATGAGTTCATCATGTTCTTTGTCAGATAAAGGCTTGACATCCTTGAACTGGTTCTTCTGGGCCATGATTGATTCACGGATGGCCTTGGTATCGATGGTAGCCAGATCAAACTTATCTACAATTCTTGATATTTTGGATGCATCCTCCGAACGCACCATGATATCAACGATTCCATCAGTATTGTTCTTCTCCTTTAAAACAGAGTAGAGAACACCATAATGCTTTGCTTCTTCACAGAACTTTTTCAAATCAGAATGATGGATGGCAAATACCTTGAGCTCCTTGCCGGATTTCAGCATGGAATCCAGCCTGGCTTTCCCTTTGATCTTTTTCTTGTCGGTAAGGATGGCATATAGTGTTGCCGCCAGTGATCGTGCGGTAGCACCACCGGCTTTCATGGCAATTTCAGCAGCCACTTCAATGCCTTCCAATGTCATTTTCATCATCTGATCAGCAGTATCCGCACTGTTCATATATTGAGGCTCCTTTCATATTCCTGCTGTTTTTCGTTTTTCTGTTCTTCAAGCTCATTGATCTGCTTGAGCTTTTCTTCAATGTCGGGGACTCTGTTTTCTATATCATGACAGAGTCTGAGTTGCTTTTTCAAATGTGCAATTTTTGAAGTGATGTCATCACGATCGGTTTCATACTGCGCTTTGAGCTCTTCATTCTTGACCCGTTTGAGCTTCCCATAGATCTTCTTTCGATTGTTGATCAGCTCATGAATTTCATCATTCACTTTTACTTTGAAGGCAATGACATCTTCAATTGTTTCCAGATTGTTTTTACCTAGGAATGTATTTTCTTCCGTTATCTTATCCATATAAATCAGATCCCTCCTTAATGCAGCGCTTGGATATCTTTTTGGTGCATCGTTTGCATGGATGATGCCCATCATGTACATGTATTTGAAATACAAGGCTTTGAATCCTTTCAGCTTCTTTGAGTCGCCTTTGTAGAAGTGTGAGGGAATGGCATCCTGCACTTTGACCATTGGCAAAATCAGGTTGTTGTAAAGGCGCTCCTCGATATGCTCCTCATCGTATCGTCCATCCCTTAATAGACTTTTCAGCCTTCGCATTCTTTGTCCCTGTGGATGCTTGATGGCAATGTACTTACGATCAGTCGATACTTCATATCCCATTTCCACGAGTCCTTCAACAAACTGTTCCATGCTTCGGGCATAGGACAGTACGACATCAACATCATGCTTGATCAGTTCCCTGAAGTATGGCTTGCCATTTTGCATGGCTTCCCATTCGCTATGATGCATTCCTTTGCCGTTTGACTTTACAACGGACAGGTTATAGCCATTGCATAGATCATCGGAAAGGTTCCTGAATCGGATGTAGTCATTACGGTTGTTGTCAAACTTCTTGCCATCCATGAAGGAAACCGAGTTGACCACGAAATGGTTGTGTAGGTGATGCTTGTCAAGATGCGTTGAAACGACAACTTCAAACCGATCACCCCACATAAGCCCTGCAAGCTTGACTCCGATTTCATGGCAAAGTTCAGGAGTCAGTTCATCTGGCTTGAATGACTGCACAGCATGAAAGGCAAGGACGCCATCATCCTTGCCATAGCTTTTCTTTGTGTGAATCATCTGCTTTACTGCGCTGGCAGGGGAGCAGTTGATTCCGGTAATATATTCCTTCTCATTTGTTTTGTAACCCTGAGTTGTATAGGTTAATACTTCATTAAGACCATCAGATATTTCTTCGGTTGTCTTTTCTTCATTGGAAATGTAGCGATAGACACGGCTCAGATTATCCTTTACTGGCCAGATTTTGGTAATTGCCATATGTCCTCCATCTTTGTTGGTGCCCTGATCAGTAGCATGATCTCATCAATCAGTTTCTGCAGTTCAATGTAATTGGTTTTGTAGGTTTCCACATCTATGGAACCATTTGAATTGGCTGTTTTTGCAACCTGGTTGATGTTGCTTGCAATATTGCGAAGCAGTCTTGTTGTCTCCAGCAGCTCCTTGCTTGGTGCTGCCTTTGGTATGACACCGCTTATCAGCAAGCGGATATATGATTCCCGTGAAAGCCTTGACTGTTCTACCAGTTCCATCAGATGATTGAATTCATCTTGATTGAGCTTTACTTCGATCCGGTAGTTTCTTTTCCTCATGTTCTTCCTTTTGAAGATGATGGAGAATGGATAGGCTGAAGACAATTCCAATCAACGAGAGGCACATCAGGCAGCTATAGAAAATGACCTGGTTCATATCGTTTGCATCAGCTTTCACGGTTGCTGCTGACACCAAGAAAGAACATGAACATCAAGGTCGTAATAATCACACCTGCACCAAAACAGGTAACACCAATAATTATTGAATTCATAAAATTCACTTCCTTTGCATTAAAAAGGCAGCTTTCAAAACTGCCTTGATAGGGTCTAAGGGATATTCCCTAAATATCTGTATTTGTGGTCGATCAAATACGTTGCTTGCTACATCTGTAGACATAGATAGTCTACAGACTAATGACACTGGAACCTGTTCTTGTTAACCATTTTCTGATAATCATCATATCTTTCAAAAAGGCGGGTATCCTTGTCATAGTGGTATACCGTATCCGAAAGGAACTTGTCTTCGCTGAGTGCATCGCTTCTATTGACGATATAAAGCATCTCCTTGAGATCCTTTGGCTTGACATTCTTGTTTTCCGCAATGACAATGCATTCATCAACTGAAGAAGGGATGACATAAAGGCTGCTGTCTAGCTTTGCAGACAGTGAATTCAGAAGTTCTGGATAAAAGATGGATGCAGCTCCATCACTGTTGTGTTCGTTTGTGACGATATACATTTTGACATTGCTGTTTCTTTCAACAACTTCATCTGGTATTCCAAGTATCATGGATTCCAGGGTCTGCACATGCGGTGGAATCATTTTTGGCGATGAAATCATGGCATCCTCGTGAAGCTGATCAAGTGTCATGCCATAGACATTAAGCAGGTTGTTTGTGATCTTTGCTGAACAAATCTGCGTATCGGATGATTTGATAACAATGTGATAGGTTATCGCAAGATCGCCAATTGCGGTATGCGGCATATCTTTGAGTTCATTTTGTTCAAGATTGCATACGCGTATGAACAGATAGTCCTTGACCATATCGTAATTGGTAATATTCGAAATATCTGCGATAAGGTTCTTATTGATGATCATTCTTGGAATCCTCATTTTCTAATTGCTCCAAATAAAAATCCAGCCTGTCATGACTGGAAGAAGTGCTGATATCGCTGATGGTAATTTCAATTTTCATTTTCTTTTGTCTCCTTGTTCTTGTTTGCAGAAGGAATGATATCAGAAAGCTCTGATTCCATTTTCTCCATCATTTCCTTCTTCTGATTGAGAAGCTTAAGCTTGTTGGCAATCAGAATGTTTTCTTCAGAATACTTTTTGATCCTTTCCTCGTTTTTGATTTTCTGGTTTTCCAGCAAATGTATTTTACGGATAATGTCTTCATAGCGGATCATGTTGGCACCTACTCATCATTACGATGACCTTCCATACCGAAAAGAAAATCAGTTGTATCGATTTCATCCACATCATGGTCATAGCTGTCGATGGTCATGACAATGAATTCAATGATTTCGTGCATCAGCTGTTCTTCGACTTCAGCCACAACTTCCAGTGCAATTTCATCACACATCTTTTCCATGATTGATGAATCTTCAGTTGGCCTATAGTCGATTTCCATATTCTCAACTGCATCGATTGCCCAGTTCATAACATCAACCGTCATCTGATCATCACGATGAAGGTTGGAATAGTTGTAGATTTTTGGATTGTAATAGCTCATTGTGTTTTCCTCCTATCTTTCAAAGCCATTCTTCTTTTTGATTCTAGTCTTGTCGTCTTCAGTAATTTCAAACTTGTAGACATTATCGGCTGGTTCCATACCAAACAGGGAAGCCATAAGTTCGGAATCATTTTTCGTATCCTCATACTTATCAAGATGTTCAGAATCAACTAGATGGAATTTCTTCTTCAGGGTTTTCTCATCTTCAACAAGTTCCTGGGCTGTTATCTTGATGGCGGCTTCTTCGTTGAGCTCCAGTGAATCCGGTGTCTTGTTCATGTCCATCAGTAATAATGTTTCATAGAACAGTACCGGTTCTTCTTCCTTTAATGATTTCATCTGCTTGAACATGATATTCAGAAACTGCCGTTTTACCTGATCATTTACCATGACTTCCACAGGCTGATCCAGTATATCCTTGTAGTGCTTGGCTGGAACTACTGTTGGCTGGTTGGTATCCGGATTGATATAGGCATAGGTCATTCGCGAAATGTTTTCGCTCAGTTCCTTGATCTTCATTTTCACAAATAGATCAAACTGTTTGTTCATATGTCATCTCTCCATTTCTTTTTTCTTAACTTTAGTGAATTGATCTTCATCAGGTACTAGACCAAGGGAAGAACCATTATCCCAACCAACATGGATCGTACCAGCATCATCAACAAACTGGACAGTGCCATATGTTCCATCAGGTACTGGATGGCAGTCATCATTCATGTGGATGCATTTGATTTTGGTACCTGGCGGGTATTGTCTTCGCAGTCTTTCGACTTCATCCTGTTTCATAAATTCCATTTAGCATTTCTCCTTTCGCTGCTGGTCCATTTTTGCAAAGACCAGCTTTTCATTTACGTCCTTGAAGTAGGTTGGATGTTCATCAATGCATTTGTAGGATTCATCAAGAATTGAAATGATGCTTTGGGTTGCACGTTTACCAGTATCATCATTATCCAGATGCAGGATGATCTTCTTGATACGATCATTTCGTTTGAGATAGCTCCATAAGGCAATTGGAACATCCGCTTCCTCTTTTGCAACAATGCCAGCTGTTGCTCCTGATAGTGACAGGCAGTTATGTGAATAGAAGGGAATGTTGTCCATCTTTAACAACGTCATATAGGAAAGCATATCAATGGCTCCTTCAAAGACGTGAAGCTCATCTGATTGGATGGTAGTAAAAGAAAAGCTGAAAGCCTTGTTGCTTCCAGCATGATCCTGTTTCATAGGGGTATTGATGCTTCTTTTGAAGGCATAGGCTGGCTTATTGCCATCGAATCCAACAAAGACTGCATTCTTGTAATATCTGCTCTGGTATATCTGGCCTTTTGCAACAAAGTAATTAACGATGTCCTTGTCAATCATCCTTTCATCACAAAGATAATGGATCACATCATCGTTTGTTTCATCCTTTGACGGCAGCACAAACGGCTTTGTTGTTTTTGGCCTTTCATGTGTAATGACTGGTATGCTGATCTTCATCGCATCCATGATGGTTTCACAGGCATCCATGAAGGTATAGCCTTCAACGGTTACCAGATAATCAATAGCAGAAGTTCCGCCTTTTCGTTTTGACCACCAGTACCATTTCCCATTGGAAAAGTGCAATGAATCATGATCAACATGGATATAATCCGTTCTACCGTTTTTGATCAATAGATCTGGATGGTAGTTCTTCAGATAATCAATTGCGCTCAGGCTTCTGATTTCCTTCAGCTTGTCTTTAGGTATATATCTTGTCATCTTTCTTTCTCCTTAACCTTTGGTGCCATATTTGCCAGATTGTTTTCCTTGCAGAATTTGCGGATGTCATTTGCATTTTCAATAACTTGCTCCTCTGTATATACAGCTTTAACCTTATACTGGTTTTCTTGAATATTGTTTAGCCATTCATCCATGAATTCGTTTAGCTGATGAGCAGCAACCGGATCCTTATCAACTCTTTGATAGAATTGCAGATTGTCCTGTTGGTAGGACTCTGGATATAGCAAGCGGTTATCCTTATCAACAGTGAATTCAACATCCGGATCAGCCATTAGATCACCATTAAGTTCATAGTTATGGGACATGGCATAACGGTTATCATCAATGATTTCAACATTCAGATCCATGAAGTACGGTGTTCCGTATTTGATATAGCAGGCATCACCACTTAATAGAGGTGCAGCTATTGCTTCAAACTGCTCATAGTTCCTTCTTTCAATCGAATCATCGATGAATGGATGGCCTGTTTCCGGATTGTATGATGGATTATTCAATGCTTTATAGATGGCCTGTTTCAGATCTCTTTTGAAATCTGTGTGATTGTTGTAAAGATGTTCTTGGATTTTCATTGCTTCCTTGTTTCTATCAAAATAGTTGTAGATGCTGCTTTCGATATTCTGGTAAACCAATGAGTCATCCAGTCCTGGATTATAATTTGCTTTCAATTCATTGACCACATTTATTACAACATCATTTGCCAGCTCATTCATTTCGACTGGTGTGATATATTCGTGTACCATTGTCCGTTTCTTCAGGTTTTGGGCAAACAATGGTTCTAGCTTGTCAATCATCTCATGAGCCGTACTCTGGATATTGGATAGTATGGTCTTCAGTTTTGCTTCATCCTGGGCAGCATAGCTGGCGATATAACCGAAGGAATAATCGGAAGTATCAATGCCAAAGTGATCGCATAAAACAAAAGCGAGAGATTCGGCTTCGATCTCTCGCTGGTCAGAGTCCTTGTCAGTTTTCTTGTGAAGGATGCTATGCGAGTATTCATGGATCAGAGTTTTGGCAATCTGCATATCCTCCAGTTCCATATTAAGCACGATCCTGTCTTCGGCGATTGAATAATAGCCTTTGGCACCACCAGCCAGAACAGCATCTTTTGAAGGTGAATGGTAATCGATTGGAATGGTGCAGATGTTTTTGACGGAATCAATGAAGGCCAGTATCTCATCAGAACTTCCGGTCAGATTATGAATCAAAGAGGGAAGGGGTTCGCCTGAAGTCTGGGATATATCAAAGACGGTCGTGGTCGTAAAGCGAAGCTGATTGATGACTCTTTCTTCCTTAATTGGATCACCATTTTCATCAAGTATTGGATTGCCATCTTCATCAGCCTTATCCATCAGTTGGGTAATCTTGCTTGTTACTGGTGCCAGGATTATCAGTCCTCTTTCACCTTTATCTACATGACGGTTGAAGTTGCGCTGCCATGCGTTGTATCCAGCTACCAGTGTTGCATCCGGTTTCTGGGCCAGTATCAATAGGGTATTGTTCAATGAATAGCTATGAAACTTGGAACAGCAGGAAAGGTATTTCCTGAAGTTGTCTGAACTGTAAACATCTTTGACACCCTGTTCGATCATTTCAAAAGCCTGTTTGGTCTTTTCTTCTTTTGTCACTTATTCACATCCTTTCTTCATCGTTCCTGTTCTTTTGATCTGTTCATGCATCGAAATACATATTTGTCATCAAACCTTCTGATCATTGATGGATATTCAAGATCGATATTTTCATCATTCTTTCCGTCAAAGAAGTATTCATCGACGTCGCCATAGTCTTCACCAATGCGCATGTAACGGTAGGAATACTGGTTTTCCTGTAGATTCTTAAGACCGCTCATGATAGGGAAGACACCGTCATAGGTTTCATACCATTTGATATCATTCCAACCGAAATAGATGGCATCCTTTGTTCGGTGTACCACATCCATGTACTTCAGGTAATTATAGTGATCATTCAGCTTATTCAGTTTAAGATATTCTTTTACATGCTTTGAAAGTTCGTTAAAGCCATCGATTGATAAAATGATTCTTACATCGCTTCTGTATCCCATTTCAGACCTCCTTTCATCCAAAAGAAAAGCACCAGCGGTTGCTGATGCTTGTAAATTATTCACTTAATGCTTTGGCAATATCTCTTTTTCCATAGACGATACGAACAATTGAAACACTTGATTGCAAAGGATACACGATATAGAAAACCAGATAGTTTCCAACACGCATCTTATGTGTATTCAATGAATTCCATGGTTCCCAATCTAATATTGGATTTCTTTCAGGCATAAAGTCTAGTTCCTTGATGGAATTTCGTATTCGCCTTACCATTTTCGCTGCTGTTTCAGGAGCTTGTAAATTAAAAGCAATATATGAATAGATGTCTCTAAGATCATTTATTGCTTTAGTTGAATATTTGATTGTATATGTTTCGCTCATATGTTGAACTCTTTTGCCAGAATTGCATCCACTTCTTCTGGAGTATATGTCCTTTCTTTCTGAAGGGAATTAAGACCTTTTGTTAGCTCAGCATCGATCTGATCACGAGTCATATCACCGATGGAAGTTGGCTTTGACACAGGGAGCCTTAGATCCAGTGGCAGACTGTTTGTCAGAACAATCTGGCTGTATAGCATCTGGATGGCACTTGATGGCGTAATTCCTAATTTAGACAGGATGCTTTCGGCATTTTCCTTTAATTCTGTATCAATACGAGCATAAACAGGTGAAGTACTCATAGAATCAACTCCTTTTGTACTATCATTATAGAGATTTTTGCAAGCAATTGCAAGCATATACATTTATGCAACCTTCTTTCCAATGACAACGATCCTCTTGTTTCCATCTCTTGTGTCGCATGTTACCAAAGTCATCAACTCATCATCATTTGAAACAGATGCTCCGGTCCGATACAGGCTGTTGTTTATTGTATTGGAAATGAATGCCTGGAAGTCATTATTGGAACGCCAGCTGCTTTGAGTGAACTCGAGTGAATGTTCAAGATTGTTAAGGTCTATGTTCATTACCGCAAAGATTTGATAGGTTCTGGTTTCTTCTTCTGTGATGAATCGGAAAGTTGGATGCTTCATATAGTAATCACTGTTGATGTAATCCATCAGTGGGGTAAAGATGATATTGCTTCTGGTGCTTGAATGCCCATAGATGACAACATTCTTGGCATTTATGTTTCCATCACCTGAGATGTAGGGAATGCCAGCAGCTGCATATTTTCGTTCAATATTTCTTCTGACGTAGTAGTCATTGTCAGGTGCCTGGACAACAGGTTCATAAATGACACGATCATCAGATTCGATGATTCCCACAACATCCGGATTTGTCTTTTTCAATAAAGGCAAAGAAAGCTCCTTTTCAGAAGCTTCCTCATCCTTATTCGTTTCATTGGTTGCTGGAGTATCAACATAGTAATCAGTATAGTCATAAGCCTTCTTGGTATTGAGAATACTGTAGGTACAGATTCCGGTAATACCAATTGCTGCAGCGACTGCTACAATCAATCTGATCTTTGTTTTCTTCTTCATATCTAGACTCCCGTATTTGGAACAACGATGCGGTCATTTTCAAAATAGACGATTACAATGTCACTATCTCGATCCGCTTCCACTTTATAGGCTTTGGATTTGTCAGCCAATTTGTAGGAAACAGGAGCCTTGATTTCCTTGAATTCATATTCATGGCCATAGATGGCATCAGCCAATACTGCTTTTCCATCTTTTACGATATGCTTTGCGACTTCTTCTGAACCCGCTTTTCTTGAATAGTAGATACCATCATCAAGATCAATGATGATTTCCTTGTTTTCATCCGTCTTGGCTGTTTTGATGATTTCTTCAAAGGCTTCATCCTTGGCGATTTCATATTCTTCATCCTTTTCGGATCCTTTGATCATCAGATTTCCAGAGCATAGGGAAGCAACATATTTGCCAGTTGTCTTGTCATAGACTTCAAAGATGGCGCCATTCAGGAAATGGTCCTTGTGTTCACTGTCTACTTTGTTTACTTCCAGATCAAGACGGCGTTTTTCGTTGTGAAGTACCATTCCAACTTGAATTGATTCCAGGCTTGTTTCACCATATTCAAATGTGAATTCATGGTTTTCTTCATCAAGAACAAAACCAACATTGGTTTCAAGTTCCTTCACATAGTAATCGCCAGCAGGAAGATCCAACTGTTCAATATTGTGGCCATTTTCATCCAAAGTCAGAATACCAACAAGTCCATCAGCTGGGATGCATACTCTGCTATTATCATCTTCATCATCAGATAAAAGAACAGGTATCACTTCTTCAACTGGTTCTCTTACAACAATTTCATCTTTTGCATAGACACCGAATACGACATCCTTGTAGGATTCAGGATCTTCATCTTCAAACGTCTTGGTAATTTCAAAATCCAGTTTCTGTCGATCATTCTTGTAGGATTGCTTGATTTCAACTACATCGATCAGCTGTCCGCCATACTCAATATCGAAGTCGTAGACAGTTGGATCCAGTACAAAGCCTTCAGGTGTATTGATTTCAGTAATGGAATACTTGCCAAGCTGGAGAAGAGAAGAAGTGGTTACACCATCAACTGTTGTAAAGATATCTACAACATCTCCAGCGCTATACCAGAGCGTTCCTTCAGGTGTGATGATATCTTCTCTTGCTGTAATCTGATAGGTTACCCCTTCAAGATATTTCTCTTCGTAGATTGGAGTATAAAGTGTACCGTATTTTGTTTCGCTTGTTTCAACATCAGCAAGCATTTCTCCATACTTCTCAACATATACCTGCCCCTTCTGGGTTGTATTGTCAAAATTCATGAAGATCTCGGTTGCTGTACCATCCACATTGACCGGTATTTCCTTGTCACTTAAGACATAGCCATAAGGGGCATTGATTTCAACA
This sequence comes from Clostridium sp. DFI.1.208, assembly GCF_024463855.1. Classification (NCBI taxonomy): domain Bacteria; kingdom Bacillati; phylum Bacillota; class Clostridia; order Eubacteriales; family Clostridiaceae; genus Clostridium; species Clostridium sp. DFI.1.208. The sequence goes on from NZ_JANGCA010000007.1 coordinate 48,461, forward strand.
ATCCAGTATTTGCCAAACTTCAGCGTTTCTGGAAGATGAACCGATCCTTCTTCGTTTGTTACGAATACATCGGTTTCGTACTTGTCTGGATAGGTTACCTTCTGCTTGATGAAGTTGCCGTTTTCATCCTTGATCTTGAATTCAACGCCAGCTGCTGGAATTCTTTTTCCGGTTTCAGCATCGGTTTTGTAGATATTGAGTTCAGCTTTTAAGGTATCGTTGTAGATGTTGTAGAAGTAGGTCTTCTGATCCTGTTCGATCTTCACTTCAAATGGCTTCAAGGTATCATAACCGGTAACAGCATGTTCCTTGACGACGTAGGTTCCATATGGAAGCCAATCAGTAATGGCACGGCCGTCTTCATCTGTAGTCAGTGTAGCAACGGTTTCACCACTTGACTTGAGGATGATATCAAACACAAAGCCAACACCAGGTTCTGATATGACCGATTCATATGGATTCTTTCGTTCCTGTTCGATTGTCTTGGCAATTTCGATTCTTCCTTTGATGACCTGGTCTTTGCAGGTTGTATAGAAGGTAGAAGGGGTACTGTCACCAGAGAACTTCAGTTCAACGCTGCTGCAGCTGCTATTAAGTAGATATCCTTCAGGTGGTGTCACTTCACAGACATTGAGCGTCGTACCAACAGGATACTTCCTTGACTTGGCTTTATTACCACTTGTAGTAATTGTTTCCAAGACATTGCCGGAAGCATCCTTTACTTCAAATACAGCACCGCTGAATGTTGCATCTCCTTGTGTTTTAGTGCCTGTTTCAATATCCCGCTTTTCCACTTCAATATCGGCATAAAGAAGTTCGAAGTTCAGTTTGAAATTTGGCGTAGGGTCGCTTCTTGAAGCCATGAAGATGACTTTCTGATCTCCTCCTGCTCCATAGATGACATGAACATCCCTTGCTGAATTCTTTCTTGAGAAGGTAAGAGTACGATCATAGTTTTCTGAGGTAATGGATACTGTCAGATTGTTGCCGCTAACAGATGCATTGATGCCGTTGCCGCTATTGACGTTGTAATTGCTCAGGGTTCCTTTGGTATCTGTCAAGGTAACAGGAGTATTGATTCCCATCTTGACTGTCTGGTTGTTGAAGGAAGGTCTACCTTGCGGCTGACTTCTAAGATAATTGATTTCATTGATTTCAGGAGATAAATCAATTGGCGTAACACCATCTGGATAGTAAGGATCATACCATCTATCGACAACTTCCCAGATCAATAACTGAGTAGCAGCATAGTATCTTTCTGTCTGATGTCCTGGATAGGAATAGCCATAGTAGTTGAGTTCCCAGATGGCTTGTCTTTGGTATTCAGATAGATCATTCCATTTGGTAGTGTTAACTGGATAATCATGGTCGGTAGCAAACAATGCCCATGGTTCAATGCAGAATACAACATTTCCTCCAACCGTAAGGATTCGGATGTAGTCATATCCATAAACGCCAACGCCATTGATTCTGACAATGCGGTCACTGCCAAATCCTGGAGTTAATCGAAGTTTGGGATTTTCTGTTTCCTCTGCATAGATTTCAGGAAAAACCTCTTCAGCTGGACCAAGTTCCGTTATGGTCTCAACGGCTTCAGAATAATCGATTGGATCGTTTTCTTCAGCAAAGACGGGAGTGATTTGAAATGCACTGTTCAAAAGTACAAGCAATGTGAGGAACAGCTTGCCCGTTTTCTTAAATAAATTCTTCATTTTCTTTGTCCTTTCTTTCTAACTCTTTCAATAAAAAAAGACGAGATTGACTCGTCAGAATATCTATATAGTTCAGTAATGAATCACCACCTTTACTGGATCAAAGATCCATAGCTCCATAGGTTCAAACCATAATAGGCAACAGAGCCATCATTCCGATAAACAGGCTGTACTGAATAGTTGGTGATTTCCTTGTCGCCAATGGTCACAACATCATCCAGGAAATATTGTCCAGCATTATCTGCTTCAGACTGGCTGGAATATGTTGAATAGTAGAAGTTTGTGTCCATGATCACATCACATGGCTTGTTTGGATCCATTCCAACAGGACATGCATATTCCGGTATCGATGGCTTTTCAACAGGCTTTGGATCAGGTACAGGTGTTGGTTCTGGCTTAGACGTTACTGGTTCTGTAGCAGAATGGCTGTCATGTGGTGTTTCCTTTGGAGGTTTGTTACCAGAATTGGTCTTCTCTTCATTGACAGGAGATGTAACAACAACCTGTTTTTCTTCCTTATCACCTTCCGAAGAAGAAGTGTTCTTCTTGTCTGCAACTGTAACAACGGCATCTTCTTCCTTTTCGGTGCCATTGGTTTCAATAGTTTCATCAATGATTCCTTCATCCTCTTCCATTTCCTCTACGATGATATCTGCTGTTTCTACTGGTATCTCATATCGTTCATATAGTTTAAACATATCTGCATTAGCACCAATACCAAGTGCTGCTAGAGCAATTACTGATAAGCATGATAATAATAACTTCTTTCTCATTTACTGTTCCTCCTATAAGAATCTACTAATAATCTGGATAGTTACTATTACCAGTTCATTTTCTTCGGTAGGTAATAGTTTTTTCGGTAGGTTGAAGGGGTTTTAGGGGAAACATGGAGTCACAACTGCCAGGTCACAAAGCAGACTGCCCCTTCATTCAGTCTGTTAAAATCACAGGTGCAAATTTCGATATCCGACATGCGATTATCGTTCCTGTTCCCGTGATTTCTTTCTGGCCCAGTTTTCAAGCAGGTGGATGATAAGATCCTTTTTCCTGTTTGGTGTGAAGTCCTTTGGAAAGTATTGATCGATTTCCGACATCTTGAAAGACAGCTTTTCCTTCTGATTCGGCTTTTCTGCTTCCAGTGTTTCCTGGATGAATTCGGTTGTCAGTTCGCCATCATGGCTTAATCGCTTGAATTCCTGGCATTGGGCAAGCGATGGTGTACGGTCATTGGCAACAATGGCATCCGCAAGATCATATTGTTCATCTACAGTCAGGAATGAAAGCTCAACAGCTGGATTGAAAGCAATCTTTATTTCGCTTTCATGCCTTCCATCTACCATTTCCTGCAATGGTTCTATCAGGTAAGTGAGACGAATGAAACGCTGTATTTGTTTTCTGCTTTCGCCCATGTCGTTTGCTAAAACATCAATCGACTTTAACTTGTGGTCAAGTTGGCCACAAGTTTGCTTGTTGTATTCAACGCCTAATTCTTCATCGGGAATCAAGTCAATTTTCTTGCCCTGATGTTTCATGGCTTCAAGTCGCAACTTATAGGCATATCCTCTTTCGGATGGATAGATGTTTTCACGCTGAATGTTGGAGTCAACCATCAGTATCGTTGCCTGGTCATCATCAAGTTCTCTGACAATAACATTCATTTCCGTGAGTCCGATGTGTGACATGGCATATTTACGCCTGTGACCAGATATCATCTCATAGGTTCCATCATCCTTGGAACGAACAAGAGCTGGTATCAGGATTCCGTTTTCCTTGATGGAATCGATGAGCTTCAGCATGTCCTCATCCATGGTTACATGGAAAGGGTGGTTCTTGAAATCGGATATCTTGTCAATTGGAATGGATACGATCTTTTCAAGTCTTGATTCCTGGCGTTCCTCTTCAGTAGAGAACAGGGAATCATAATTTGGTAGTCCTAAATCTAGTTTTGGCAATCAGATCACCTCCTAGAACAATGGAAGCTGATGGCCACTGGATACCTGAGCATTCCATGTGTTGGCAGCTTCTTCATAAGAATCCTTGGGATCTGAATGGTAGCCACAGATTGAACAATATCCAAACTGTCTGAACTTGCCATTGATCCTGCCACCATCCCAGTCGATGATCACCTTGACATCGGAGTGGCAAACAGGGCATTTCTTAAGTCTTATCTTAATCATTTTGATTTACCATCTCGATCTTTTCAGCAACAACATCCGTTGAATAATGCTTCTTGCCATTCCTGTCAAAGGAACTGGTATGGATCCTTCCTTCAATATGATAGGGAGTGCCTTTTAGTGGGCTCTTTGCAATAATGGCAGCATTTTCATTAAATGCGATGCAGTTGATATAGTCGTACCATTTTGTTCCAGTCTGGGGAACAGACAGTGTAAACAGTACATAATCGGAACCTTTGTCGTTTTTCCTGATGATTGCATCCTTAACAAGGGTTCCGCTTAATGACACATAATTCGATTTGTTCATTTTCTACCTTCTTTCTATCTTTCAAAATCATTTCGCTGCTTTGGCTTGCCAGATGAGATCAATTCATCAGTAAGCAATGAATATGCACTGGCAACCTTGGAATCCTTGGCGTAGGAATAGATGCTCTTGCCTGAAATGGAAGCTTCTCCGGCTTTGGTAGCAACTGGAATAACCGAATCAAATACCCTGATGTTTCTACCGAAACTATCCCTGATCGTCTCTATTGTACTTTTAGCCAGATTTGTCTTCATATCTGCCAAGGTAATGGCAACACCGGCAATGGTGAGATTGCTGTTTATCTTGCGCTGTACTTTGTTAATTGTTTGAAGTAACTTGGTCATTCCCTTAGCAGGCAAGTACTGAGCCTGTACCGGTATCAATACCTGGTCAGCAGCCGAAAGTGCGTTTACTGTAAGCATGCCAAGGGAAGGTGGACAATCTATCAGAATGTAGTCATATCGATCCCTTAATGGTTCAAGGCAGCTGCTTAAAACCTGTTCACGGTTGATGACAGACACAAGACGCATTTCAAAGTCGGCCAGTTCAATGTTTGCTGGTATTACATCGACATCCTCTTCGTGTTTCAAAATCAAAGAGGCATATCTGATATCCTTATCATTGATGTAATCGTCAAGCATTGTTGAAACAGTATTCTCTAATGCATCATTGTTTTTCCAGCCTAAGCAGGCTGTTAGATCACCCTGAGGGTCAAAGTCGACAATCAGCACTTCCTGCCCGTTACGTGCAAGACCGATAGCTACATTCTCTGTTGTAGTTGTCTTTCCAACGCCACCTTTCTGGTTTGCGACTGCAATAACTTTGCATTTGGACATAATAAAAACTCCTTTCCCATAACCACCAGCTAGTTGTGGATATGTAAAAGGAGTTATGATTATTTTGTTAGATAGACAAATTGGAATTTGTAGTTATCTATACTCATTTGGAATTTCGATATGAAATGTCTCACACAATAACTTCACATCATGCACATCATTCTCATCAAATTCGTATCCCAGATGGAACATTACTTGACTATATGGTTCAATACAGGAAACCTCTATCTCCTCAATTTTTCCTTTGCCCGAAAAAGTTTCTATCGGAAAACAATCCCCCTCATAAAGAATTTCACCTTCGCCCGTATATTCAAAACAATGCAAATCAACAATTCTGTTTTTCGCATCTTCCCATACAGTATGGTTCAATGTTGTATATTCCATCTTAATCTCATAAAAGTCATTAGCTTTCATCATCTCTATAAAGTTCTGATAATCTTTCTTTTCTACAAAAATATCAATATCGTTATGGGCTCTTGACTGATATCCAAGAAGAGCATCTACACCCCAGCCGCCATCAAGAAAGACTTTAATCTCCGCATCTATTGCAAATTGAAGAATCTGTTTTACATCTGTTATATTGACCATCTTATCATCTCCGCAAATTCAAATTTGTATAAATCCATTTATCTAAAATCACCTAGAGTATAACATTTATTTTATAGCTCTGGATAGTCGGTATAAAATTATTAAATTCATGATGGATTCTATTTTATTCAGTTGTAATAATATAATCATTCAATAAAATAGATCGAAGATCTAACTGAGAAGTATATTGATTTTCATGATATGCAATAATCGCATCAAAACCAACTCCGTGAAAACATTTTTGAAAACATTTTTCTAAGACGCATGGGAAAAAGGCCTGTTTTGATGGAATTGTACCTGTGAATATGGCCAAAAAGGGCATATTTTCGATCATTGGGAAAATAATACAATCGAGTTCGCTCGCTTTCTTAGGGATTGCACCTGTGAAAACAGATGGTTTTCAAGCTATTGCAAGGTAAACAAAAACGCCAGCAGCTTCTGCTAACGTTTATGATCAGTTATTCCTCTATTTCCCAATGGCCACTATATCCTCTACCAACATATTTAATACAGTCTAATTCACTAAGCTTTCTTCTCACAGTTCTTAAACTGATGCCTAATTCATTTGCCATATCTTTTGCGCTTATTTTGTTGTTTGCTCTGATCAGGCTGATGATTCTGTTATTAATATCATCTTGGGTGCCATCTTGGGTGCCATCTTGGGTGCCATCTTGGGTGCCACTATTTGATAAATCATAATTCAAGTTAGGCATCTCAACTATGAACTGAGTTCTGTCAGAGTAGAAGACTGGTCTTTTTGCTTCTGTATAATTCTCCTCAAACTGGTAACCTTCGACAATCTTGCTAAGTCCGCTGCCTTGTCTTTCCATAAGACCAAGACGATTGAAGATATCGGCCAATATTGGGTTTCTTCTTTCCGAAGGGACATGCCTGATGTCTAACTCCTGAATTAGTCTTCCGTTGACCATTCCACCTGGAGAATATATCTCCATTCGATCATCGAATATGTCGATATGAACTTCGCTGCCAACTACCGTATAGTCACGATGAATCAGCGCATTGACAAGAGCCTCGGATGCGCTTTGGAAAACATATTCCGGCATTTCGATTCTTGAGAAAGGTGTTTTCCTCCACATCATTCTGGTGTTCCTTTTGATGAAGGATTCGCCATCACGTAGAAGGGAAATCAGCCCTCCTTTGTATTCTGCACTGTCCAGCGCATCAATCAAACCTCCGGCTTTGGTCAGGCCATTCCATCTGGTACAGAACAGCCTGTTCTGGTAAACTGGAGTTTCATCAGCCAATAGAGCGCCAGCATTTGTCAGTTTGCCATTGCTATTGACAATACCAAATGATTCATACAGTTTATCGTCAAAACTTTTGCCAGTCCATTGGAAGTATCTTTCCTTCAACTTGGAGAAAGAGTAATCATCAAAGTCATAATCGGTAACGAGCGAATCGAAAGTGGAGTTCTTTCCACGCATTACAAGGCGCTTCAATTCGATGGAAGTAGCCTTGACGCTCTCGTTTCCCATTCTTACGTAGGCTTCAAGCGAGCCATCGCCAGAATAGTAGTAAGGCGTTTCCTCACCCTTAAAAACATGAAGAAGGATCAGATCCTTGTTATCTTCCTTATGGAATTCAATAGAGAATTCAGGTACTGGATCAAGCCTGGTCTTGATGATTTCGCTGATCTTTTCAGCATCCTTGGCAGCATCTTTAAGCCCGATGATTTCGTCATCATCAGAAATGCCAAAGACAAGAAAACCGCCAAATGAGTTTGCAAAGGCACTGACAGTCTTGCACCAGCTCTTAGGTTTCTTTTCCTCAAGTCTTAATTTCTTGTCATATTCTGTTGTTTCGCCAATCAGGCTTTTGATATCCACTGCTATTCCTTCTTTCTTTATATGGGATTTATGATTGTCTTGGTAAAATGTCTATACTATTATAACATTTCCAGCAAGCTATTATAAGATGCTGCTTCAGCTGTTTTTTAGATTGGACTTCTTGAACAGCATGTGGAATACTGTTATCAGTGAATGCAACATCATACATATCCTTAAAGAGGGCAGTTGCTCTTCAGAATATGTAACAAGTTTCAAATCTATCTTCCGTGAAAACATTTTTGAAAACATTTTTTGTAGACGCATGAGAAGCAGGGGATATTCCATGGAATTGCACCTGTAAATAAGTGCCAAAAAGGGCATGTTTTCGACTATTTGGAAAATAATACAATCGAGTTCGAATAGTGTATTAAACTAAAAAGTGCCTTTTTCAGGGCACTTTTTTGCGTTTTAGGGTGTTTTGATACCACAAAATAAAATTGAACGATTCTTTTGACTATTTTTTAGACGGTTTACGGTTAAACAATAGATCAGAGTTTTCAGGGTAATTCAATTTCCAGTTGATATATTCTTCATTGGTCATCTCGCCATTTGCTAGCTTTGATTTACAAGCATACCAATCATCTAGCATTTCTTTGATGCTATGGTCGTAAATGGTAGGATCGTTATCAAGGCGAAGAAATGGCATACTCTCTGCCTTATCAACAGTTAAGCCAAATTGTTCTTCAAACTCAAAAAGGGTAAACATGAAACCATGATGATTTTCAATATCAGGTATCTTTAAAGCTTCAGGAGAAACTTCCAATATGTGAGCAATGCCATTGATGACATCCTCTTTTGGAGTACGTTTACCTGATTCATATTGGGCAATCCTTATATCGGCATTTCTTTCGGAATAGCCTAATCTCACTCCTAGTTCTTTTTGAGTGATACCACGAAGTGTTCTTATACGTTTAATTCTTGTACCTATTGGCATGCAATTGCTCCTTTCAATTCCTTTTTCAAACACATTATAACAAAGCAGATATAATGTGTAAACTAAAAACTAAGCAAAAATGTTTAATATAATATTGGCTTAAACAAAATTGTCTAGTATACTGTGGTTGCTTCAATTAAACAAATATGCTTAGTGATTTCTTCTGCTTTACATAAAAAGAGGAGGTGTGATAGATGGAAAACGATAACTTATTCATGAGTGCTGAAGACATTGCTCGAGTTACGGGTATGTCTGAACAGTGCGCTTATAAGCTGATTAAACAGCTAAATAGTGAATTAGAAGCAAAAGGCTATTTCACAATTCGTGGAAGAATTAGTAAGCAGTATTTTGAAGAACGTTTTTATGGAATTACAGAATAGGAAGGAGTTTATGATTATGCCAACATACAAAGATGAGAAAAAAGGCACTTGGTATGTATCTATCAGATATTTAAATTGGAAAGGTGAGCATACTAGAAAGCTAAAAAGAGGATTTAAATCAAAAAAAGAAGCACAAGAGTATGAGCGTACGTTCCTATTAAAGGAATCTAAAAACTTAGATATGTCATTCAAAGATTTTGTAGACATTTATTTAAAAGATTGTTCTCATCGTGTCAAACTTAATACGTTAAATACGAAGGAATATATCATAAAAATGAAAATTCTACCTTATTTAGGAGAAAAGAAAATAAATGAAATCCAACCATCAGATATTAAAGATTGGCAAAATGAAATGTTGATGTATCGTAATGATAAGGGAGAAGCATTCTCACCTTGCTATTTAAAAACACTTCATAATCAGCTAAGTGCCATTTTCAACTATGCTGTAAAGCTCTATAATCTACCAAATAATCCGGCAAGGGTTGCTGGTAACATGGGCAAAGAGAAAAGCAAGGAAGTTGAGTTTTGGACAAAAGAAGAATATTTGAAGTTTTCAGAAGCGATGAAAGATAAGGACGTTTCTTATCATGCATTTGAAATCTTGTATTGGTGTGGTTTACGATTAGGTGAATTATTGGCATTAACACCAAATGATTTTGATTTTAATAAAAAGACAATGACGATTTCGAAATCTTATCAAAGAATCAAAGGTGAGGATCTAATTACATCACCTAAAACAGACAAGAGTAATCGTATCGTATTAATGCCTGATTTTCTTGTAGAAGAAATGAAAGATTATATAGAACGATTTTATGGGTGTAAGGATGATACAAGATTATTTCCGATTTCTAAATCATATTTGCATCATGAAATGGATCGAGGATGTAAGGAAACAGGAGTTAAAAGAATTCGTATTCATGGATTAAGGCACCCGTATGTCAAGCTCACGACAAAAAAATTTGCAACTTTTTTTGAAAATTTCCGGGCAACCGCATAGCTGCCCGTAGCTGTTCCATACGGCGTTCATGGCTCATGCCTCCTTTCACGGTTCCGCAGTTGCTAAGAAGTCCTGCGTAACATATTCAATCTCAATCCGGTCTCCCGGAAAGATATAGACCTTATTGATAAGCCGGTCAATCAGGGCTTGCGTCAGAGTGCCGGCACTGTCTACTTCCTGAACGATTTCACGCTGTTTCAGTCTTGCTTCGTAATCGCTTTGTATCTGTTTGGTCTGTGCGGTAATAGCGGCATGGACATTCTTTGCCTGCACCAGTTCCGCGTCATATACCGCTTTCCGCTCCCTGTAGGTTTCCAGGTCAATCTCTCCAAGCGCATACTGTTCATAGAGCTGCCGTTTACTGTCCTGGATAGAGTGCAGCTTATCTTCATGCTCGGCCTGCTGAACCGTCTGCAAATCCAGCTTGTCTTTGCTGCTGTCAATTCCCAGCGCCGGACACATCTGCGCCCGGATTATCTCAAAAACCGCCTGCTCCAGATCAACCATTTTTACCCTTACCCCGTGACAAGGAAGATTTTCTGCCACTTCGGAATGACGGCAGTAAAACCAGACATCATTTCTGAGTGACATGGCATGGTCGCAACATCCACAGAATACCTTTCCACGGAGAAGGTAGTCACGCTGCTTTTTATTGGGAAGGGAGAACCGCTTAATTGAAGCATTGGCTTTCTCAAACAGTTCCTTGCTTACGATTGCCTGGTGGTGATCCGGGATTTTGAACCACTCGCTTTCATCCTTCAATTTCATGCGGCGGCTGCCAATCTCCTGTACCTTGCGCTTACCGATCACATAGGTGCCGATATACCGTTGGTCCGCCAGCATCCGCAGCACCGTTGAACTGTTCCAGACGCCATGCGTTCGGGAAACATTGTAGTGATCTTTGCCTTTATTCCTCCGGTATTCTCCAGGCGTAGGAATCTTCATGGCGTACAGTTTCCTCGTGATCTCTGCGGCGGTATTGCCGTCGGCTGCCCATTCAAATATCTGCCGGACAATTTCTGACACTTCCTCGTCCGGTTCCATACGCCCGTCTGCGCTCTTACGGTAGCCATAAGGACAAATGACGCTTTGATACTCGCCCCGGCGCATCTTTGCGTATTTGGCGCTTTTCGTTTTCATGGACATATCCCGGCTGTAACACTCACTGATAAGATACTTAAAGGCAATGTCAATCCCTCCGGTATCTCCTTTGAAATTGGCGGTATCAAAATCGTCGCTGACAGAAATAAACCGGGTATGGTAAAGCGGAAACACTCGCTCAATGAAATAGCCGGTCTCAATGCTGTTGCGGCCAAACCGTGAAAGGTCCTTCACAATGATACAGTCAATTTTCCCGGCCTGCACCATTGTCAAAAGCTCCTGTACCGCGGGACGTTCAAAGTTGGTTCCTGTATGGCCGTTATCAACAAATTCCAGGACTTCGCTGTTATCCCATTCCTGCAGCGACATGGCCTTTTCCAGAAGGAGCAGCTTTTGGTTGGGAATACTCAAACTTTCCGTCTTGAAGTCCTCCACAGACAGGCGGATATAAAGGGCAATCACATATTTCTGCTTCATTTTACCGCCTCCCCCTGAAATTCACTCTTAAACCGGAAAAAAACACGGATATTCCGCTCATGGTCGATCTCAATCCGCTCAATCAGCCGTTCAATCAGTTCCGCCGTCAATACATGGTCCTGAGCCAGTGATTTTGCGTCTTTTTCCATTGCACGGTAGCGTACAAGCTGGTCATCCAGGGCATCCATATCTTTTTCAAGCGCCTCAATATCGCCGGAAAGGACAGTGATAGATTCCTCATAACCTGCTTTCAGTTCAAAATATTCATCGCTGGTTAAAATGCCCTGTACGAAGTTTTCATACAGCCCCCGGATTAAACGCCGCTGTTTCTCTATTTCCTGCCGTTTGGCAGACATTTGGGATTTCAGCCCGTCTTTTTTCTGTTTCTGCCTTGCCTCCAACTGAAAGAGAGGAAGGGACATACCCAAAGCAACGGACAGCTCTTTTTCTAAAATAGTGGTGACGGTTGCAATCAGCTCTGTCTCCTGCATCATCACGCCTTTGCAGGTATCTTTCGCCACACGGCTGTTCGTGAGGCAATGGAACCAGTAAATATCCGGGCCTTTTTTACGTTCCGCCCGTTGCCGGTGGAGGCTCCTGCCACAGTCGGCGCAGAATACCTTACCCTTGAAAATATTCGGGGTATAGGGGCGTTTGGGGACCGCCCGGCTTTCCTCGCAGACCTGTTTCCGGTATTCCTGTACCGCAGTAAAGAGTTCATGGCTGATAATCGGCTCATGGGTGCGTCTGGCAATAATCAGGTTGTCATCGTCAGCCTTGACCTGCTGGTGGTCCACCATCTTTGTTTTGCCCTGCACCAGATCGCCGGTATAAACTTCGCTTTCTAAAATCTTCATTACCGTGCGGGTCTGCCATTTGCCGCTCCCAATCAGGCCGGGGCTGGTGATTTCACCGGTGGATTTTTTGTAGTGGCTTGGCGCCGCAATCCCCATTTCATTGAGGTTACGGACGATACGGTTCAACGCTACGCGCTCATAAGCCCATTCAAAAATCTGTTTCACGACAGGAGCCGTATTCTCATCGATCAGCAGCTTGTGGCAGTTATCCGGGTCTTTCCGGTAGCCATAGGGTGCCCGTGCGCCAATATAATCGCCGTCTTTCATGGCCTGTCTTGCCTGTGCCTTGATCTTTCTTCCAATATCCAGAGAATAGGCTTCATTTATCATATTCTTCAGGGGAAGCATAATGCCGCCGTGAAGGTTGCCGGGGTCCGCCGTGTCAAACTGGTCCGTGACCGCAATAAAACGGACATTATGCGCATAAAAATACTGCTCAATATAATAGCCGGTATCAATAGAATTGCGTCCAAGCCGGGAAAGGTCTTTAACGATCACACAGTTGATATGGCCCGCTTCAATATCAGAGAGCATCTGCTGAAATCCGGGGCGGTGGAAATTTGTACCCGTCAGTCCATTGTCGATGTATGTGTCATAGACTACAAAATCCGGTTTGTCCGCCAGAAAATCATTCAGCACCAGCTTTTGGTTCTCCACGGAGCAGCCCCGTTTCTTGTTATCCTCCACGGAAAGCCGGATATACAGTGCCACATATACATATAAGGACGGCGCCGGCATGGGAGATTCCGTCTGTTTCCTGCTTTTTCTTGCCATTTAGCCTGCCTTCCTTTCTGCGGCCTGTTCCGCGATTTGCTCCGCCAGTGCGACGGCCTTTTTATATTCATCCTGATAGTTAAATTCAATATGCAGCTCGTCCTTGCCGATTACCCGGATACTGCGGATAAGCTGCATGACCGCACGGCGGTCAATTTCTTCCATTGTGGAGAACTGCATGAAATGGTTGATCCAGCGGTTCCGCTCGCTGCGGTTCTCCAGTACATCCGTCAGGCGTTCTTCCCATTCGTCAATCGCCTTTTGCAGAAGTTCAATGTCGGCATTGTATTTCCGCTTATAGGAAAGATATTCTTCTTTGGTGAGAATCCCGCTTACCAGGTTCTCATAGAGCTTTGTCTTGAATCCCTCGATCTGCGCCCGCTGCCTTTCGTTTGCCTTGATCTGCGCGGTATATTCCTGAACCAGTTCCCGGTTGATCCGCTCCTGACTAATACTGGACAGCAGAGCATCCAGGGAAGCTACATTTTCAATATGGCCTTTCAAGCTGTCCTGCACACACTCGATCAAGTCTGTTTCCTTTAACATGACAGAGGAAGTACAGCCATTTTTCTTTCCGGTCGGGCAATAGTAGTAGTGGTATTCCTTGTCCTTGTAACGGTTCGTCTTGCGGGTCATGCGGCAACCGCAGCACCCGCAGATTAAAATGCCGGAGAACAGGTAGACCTTATCTGACTTTGGAGAGGTGCGGGTATCAATCCTTCGGAGCCTCTGCACCAGATCAAAATCAAGTTTCTGGATAATTGCCTCGTGGGTACCCTCCACACGGACCCATTCGGAGGAAGGCTTGTCCTCACGCTCTTTCAGCTTGAAGTGGGGCGTCGTCTGCTTTCCCTGTACCAGCGTTCCGGTGTAGGTTTCATCCTGCAAAATACGGATAATGGTAGTCGCAGACCATTTACAGTCCTTGCGATCCGTATAGCCGCCTTTTGCATGGGGCATCCCGTGATTGCGTTTATATGCCAGTGGGGAAAGTATGCCCATCCGGTTCAGTTCATCCGCAATATGGGAAGCGCTAAACCCTTCCAGACGCTTTCTGAAAATATCCCGCACCACACCCGCCGCATATTCGTCAACTTCCAGACTTTTATGCTTATCGCCGGTTTTTACATAACCGTAAATGGTAAAGGCTCCGACAAAATCACCGCTGCGGCGTTTCACATCCAGGGCGCTCCGGGTCTTTACAGAAATATCCCGGCTGTATGCCTCATTCATAATATTTTTGACAGAGACGGTAAGGTCATCGGCAGCATCGGTTTCCGTGTCCACGTTATCATTGATGGCGATAAAACGGACGCCGTAAGCCGGGAACACCCGGCGCATATAACGGCCAGTTTCTATGTATTCGCGTCCCAGGCGGGAAAGGTCTTTTACAATTACGCAGTTGGCCTCGCCCTGCTCGATCATCCGCATCATTTCCTGGAAGGCCGGACGGTCAAAAAGAACGCCGCTGTAGCCGTCGTCAATCTTTTCCGCAACAACCTCAATTTCCGGATGCCTGGCAATGTAGTCGTCGATCAGCCGCCGCTGGTTGGCAACGCTGTCGCTTTCCACTGATTTGTCATCCGTATAAGAAAGACGGATGTACTTAATGGTCTTGTAAACCTGCATAAAAAAACACTCCTTTCTTTGCGCAGAAAAATCCCCGCAATTCAAGAAGTGTGGCTATGCCGTATTCAATTCCTTTTCCGATTTCTATTCTACCACGACCTCGCGGGAAAGTCAGCCCCTTACTGAAAAATATCCGGCTTACCGCAGGATTCCTTTGATACATTCCTCCAGCGTGGCGCCGCCGGAAGCAAAACTGGCGTGGACGGTAAACTGTCCGCACTTGAAACGGTAAGGGTTTTTGATCTGTCGGACAAATTCTGCAATCCGGTCCTCACGGGAAAGCTCCCTGTCAACCGTAACATCCCGAATGTCTACCAATGTATCGGTTCCGCCAACAGCAGGCGTGTGTTCCATAATATCAGCTCCTTCCTGAAAATTCCTGGTTATCAAAACCACATGAATAGGCCGGACCCACGGCTACTAAGCACATAAATCCGGCCCATTGTATCTGATTTCGATTCTGTCTGCCGTATTTGCCACGCACCCCCGGCAAGCCCTGAATATACAAAGCTGGGGCTGTTACAGGCTGCGGTCAGCTTTGCCGCATCATAGCCCCGCATACGCCGCCGCTTTGCCAGAGCAAGCAAACGCCGCAGGAACTCTCCCCAAGTCTTTAGGGAGCCGTGAAGAAGTACCATTATGATCTGCGCCGTCATCGCGCCCGGCCTGCCACAGCCGGTTTTGTGGGTTACGTTGATCGCTCGGACAGCCTGATTCATCACCTCCTCGGCTGCCTGTCTCCGCGCCGTCCCATCTGCCGCTCGGAACACAGAATGAAGTACCTGTAACAGCGTATATTCGGTTGTCAAGGAGCAGGCGAGGGGCGTGGCAGTTATGACAGTATTTCAGTTAGGGCGGGCCGGAGAGCATGCTGCACGGCCACACCCGTCAGGCTTGTCCTACCGAATATGTCCCTCTATTAAGTAGTACATTTTTCGGGTAAAACGACGTGGCCTTTTATAATTTTTTTTCAAAATATTTTTCCAGACTCCTAAGGCCACGACGAATACTGTCTTTTACAGAGTTTTCAGAGCAGCCCTCCTTCCTGGCGATATCAGCTTTGCTCATACCGAGGAAAAAGTGTTCATAAATTCGATGGCGCTGTTTCTCCGACAAGGCAGACAATCCTTTGAAAATCAGTTCCGACGTCTGCTGCTGTTCTAAAATTTCCTCTGGTGTGGGCTGGTCCATCAGCGCATCCCTCTCTATGCCCTCGTGTCCTTCCAGGGAATAAAATGCTTGATAACGGTATGTACGAATCCGGTACGCTTCTTCCAGCAAAGTATACTCCCGAAGCAGCAAAGCGACTTCATCCGGCACTTCAACGATCACATCCGATGTATAAAACGGGTAATAGTCCCGCAGATTGATTTCTTTCATGGGTATTTCCTCCAATTTCAATTTGTTTGAGTGGATAAGCAAAATCGAAATCAGAGGGCGGGGAGCGGCATCCCGGACAGCCTTCTGTAACACAGGCAGCCGGAAGGCTTGTATGATCCGCAGATAAGAAAAAAGCGCGCACCTGTTTTGCTATAGGTGCGCGCCAAATGGAACAATTTGATGATTGCGGGGAGAAAAGATAAAAATATGTCGATACAAAAAGCGCCGCAGCCTTTTGAGCTGCGGCACAAAAATATATTTGATTATATCGTTGTCGTTTCCTGTGGAAATATAAGACTTTCCCAATGCACATGTTCGCCCCCATATCTGGGGGAACATAAACAGATCAGTCAATATGTGTGAATATTTCCCCCAATCTGTTTCTTTGGGGACATTATATAAGGTATAACTATCAGCTTCCTTGTACTTGTCTTTCAGAATACTCCAATATTCTCATTTTTTATTATTGACTTTTTGAGAATTAAATTTATATCCAACACCACGAACGCTGGTTACGTATTCTGGCACATCAGGGGAGATTTGAAGTTTCTGACGCAATCGGCTCATAAGATTATGGATGGCCTGCGCCGTGACATCTATATAATCCTCATCCCACACATGGTAAGCGATGGTTTCAAAAGTCAGTACCCGCCTCCGATTGATAATCAGAAGATGGAGAGCATCAAACTCTTTAGCAGTCAGATCAATTTCCTGATCGCGGATACATACCGTTCTCCCTTCCAGGCAGAAATACAAATCGCCGTCCCGGATTTCTGTTAATGTCTGTATAGAATCTGCCTGTGCAGGAGAGTTGTTGAAGACATCAGGAAGACTGCCGGAAAAAGAACAATCCTGTATATTTCTGGTAATAACATAAGAAGTCAGTTCTTTTTGCTGTTTTTCATCAAGTAAGACAAACAGCTTCTCGGCAATATCTCCACCGGACTCTGACAAGTCAAGCACTGCTAATTTCCCATGCTGTCACCACCTCTTTCGTTCTCTAAAGTCTCTTTCAATTTTTGAAACGACTCATCGCTGATAACATGCTCAATTCGACAGGCGTCTTGTTCGGCGATATTCCTATCAACTCCCATAAAAACAAGCTGCTCTGTAAAAAACAAATGGCGTTCATAGATTTTCTCGGCAATCCCCAGACCTATGGCGGTCAGATGGAGGAATCCATCATCATCCACAGTCAGAAAACCGCCGCTTTTCAAAACGCCCACCGCATGACTGACACTCGGTTTGCTAAAGCCCATGTGCCGGGCAAGGTCAATGGAGCGGACCATGCCTTGTTTCTTTTGGAGTATCAGCACAGCCTCCAGATAATCCTCCCCGGACGCATGAATCTTCATAGGACCTCCTATCCTCAAAGGTTATACCGCCCAGCCAAGGCTCTCCTGCTGGATGTAGAACAACTTGTGATACAAACCTTTTTTCTTCATCAGTTCATCATGTGTGCCGCATTCCACCAATTTTCCATTGTCGAGGACAATGATCTGGTCGGCATCCACAACGGTACGAAGCCGGTGAGCAATCATAATGACCGTCTTGCCCTCCACCAGTTTTGCAATGGCCCGCTGGATTAAAACCTCGTTCTCCGGGTCAAGGGATGCGGTTGCCTCGTCCAGAAGAATGATCTGGGCATCTTTCAGCAGCGCGCGGGCAATGGAAATCCGCTGACGCTCACCACCAGAAAGCGTGCTGCCGTTCTCTCCAAGGACAGTCTGATAACCGTCCGGCAATCTCTGGATAAATTCGTCACAGTATGCCGCCTTTGCCGCCGCCATGACCTGCTCCTCGGTAGCGTTCCTATTGCCTACACGGATATTGTTAAAAACAGTATCGTTGAACAGGGTCACATCCTGGAATACAAAGGACATACAGCGCATCAGGTGTTCCGGTTCAATGGTGCTGACATCCATACCACCAATGGTGATCTGGCCTTTTCTTACATCCCAAAAGCGGGCGATCAGTTTGGAAATCGTACTTTTGCCGCTGCCGGAAGGCCCTACCAGGGCCGTTACGCTGCCAGCAGGAATAGAAAAAGACACATCCTTGATAACATCGTCCTGGTTATATCCGAAAGTGACATCTTTCAGTTCAATGTCATACTTGGATACATCCTTATCCTCGCCCTCCATAGCGGGCGTGGTCAGCAGAGTACGCATACGGTTGGTGACAGTCTCCAAATGAAACAGAGAGGTCAACTGTGAGAGAATGGCAAGGATCGGGCCGTAAATCTGTGTGGAGAACATGAGCAGCACCAACAGGGGGAGCAGTTCAATTTTGCTGCCGGTTATCAGCACCGTTCCAATGAAAATGGTGATGCCAAGTCCTGCTTGCAGGATCAGGCTGGCTCCCTGAACCAGAATACCGGAGGCCAGTTCCACCTTAATGGCGATTTTTCTCATGGCCTGGAGTGCTTTATCCAACGCATCAAAGCGGGAACCGCCAAGGCCGCAGGATTTGATGATTTTGATACCTTCCAGGTATTCCTGAATCTGGCTGGACGCCTCCAGCTTCACATCCACCTGTTTGTCAAACAGACGAAGCTGCAACTTGCGCCCGCCCAAGATGATAAGGAATGTGACCGGCATTGTGCAGAAGATAGCCAGGGCCATGCGCCAATCAAAAAACGCCAGACAAATACAAGTCAGAGTAACAGAGATAATATTCGCAATCAGCGGCGGGATGGTACTACTGAGCATGGATTCCATGCTGCTGCAATCCGCCATCATGTTGGTGGTAATGTCGGACAAGTCCTTTGTGTTAAAGAAGCTCATGGGGAGCTTGCGAAGATGCTCCGCGATCCGAAGTCTGGTCGTGCTGGCCTCCTTATAGGAAGCAATATAGGTTTTCCTATAATCGTTTTTCGCGGCCAGGAACACCAGAATAGCCGCCACCAGCCCCAGGCCCAGCAGCTTCCACAACGCGGCCCACGAAATTGCTTCTCCAGTAAACGGCTTTAACAACTCCCAAAAGAGCAGGCAGGCTACCATAGACGGAAGCAACAGCGCGATATTGGTTATTGTGCAGGCCGTAATCGCTTTTTTCAGGTCGGAGTAGCCTTTCTCCGACAGCATTAACTTTTCTTTCAACTTACTCATAGATCACACCGCCTTTCCTGTGCCAATTTTCCAGTTGATCGACTCCGTATAGCTGCTCCACATCTGCGCGTATTTTCCGTCCTTCTTCAGCAGCTCGTCATGGGTGCCGGATTCAATCAGACAGCCCTTTTCCATGACAAGGATCTGGTCAGCATTACGAATCGTAGACAGGCGATGGGCGATCATTACAACCGTTTTATTCTGAATCAGCTTTTCAAAGGCTTTTTGAATCAGGTACTCGTTCTCCGGGTCGCTGAACGCAGTTGCCTCGTCCAGAACGATAATGGGCGCGTCTTTTACGATAGCCCTTGCAATGGCAATCCGCTGGCGCTCACCACCGGAAAGATGGACGCCGGTGCTGCCGATTACAGTCTGATACCCGTTCGGAAGCTGCTCAATAAATTCATGGCATCTTGCAGCCTTTGCCGCCGCAATCACCTGTTCTTCCGTAGCATCTGGATTTCCCATACGGATGTTATCCAGGATGCTCTGCTTGAACAGGAACGTATCCTGAAATACGAAGCTGACCTTATCCATCAGCGCATCCAGCGGAATATCCCGAATGTCAACGCCGCCGATCTGAATACTTCCGTCCGTCACATCATAAAACCGGGAGATCAGGCTGGCGATGGTACTCTTACCGCCACCGGAGGGGCCGACAATGGCTGTCACCTTGCCCTGATCCGCAAAGAAAGAAACATGAGACAGGGCCTTGACCTGGGAATCGGCTTCGTAGGAAAAGCTGACATCCCGGAAAGCAATCCCATAGTTTTCGATTGTTGCCGCCGTACTCTTTTCGGGCAGGACCGGGATACGCAGGATTTCATCCATACGCTCCACGCTGCCGTCAATCTGCGTAAAGGACTCCGAGATATACATGATCTTATTCAGAACACCGGAAATCGCATGGACAATAATCAGGTAGAAAATGAATGTCAGCGAATACTCCCTGAAATCCGTAGTATGCATCCCGATCAGAACACCCACCGGAATCAAAAGCAGATAAATATTGTTGATGATCGTGGTAAAAGCAGGCATACAGTTCTGCCAGCCCAATGCGTATTCCAACACG
The DNA here is from genome assembly GCF_024463855.1 of Clostridium sp. DFI.1.208. NCBI lineage: Bacteria > Bacillati > Bacillota > Clostridia > Eubacteriales > Clostridiaceae > Clostridium > Clostridium sp. DFI.1.208. Next base: position 68,633 of record NZ_JANGCA010000007.1, read on the forward strand.
AAAGAGGTATAGTCTGTAATGGATTTGCTCAACCGCTTAAAGGAATCGGCGGTCTGATTAAATGCTTTGATCTCCGACATACCGCGCACATATTCCACGGAGGCGCTGTTCATGTTTTCCTGAGCGGTCTGGAAACGGTGCATTTTTTCCTTTGCTTCTCCGTTGAAGCCTGCAAACTGCACAATAAAGGCCAGAACAATACCGACCAGGCAAACCACTCCATACCGCCAGTCAATTCCGAGAAGAATGATGACCAGAACAAGCGGTGCGACCAGCGAGGCCACAAAGTCCGGGAGCTGGTGAGCGATGAATTTCTCAACGCTTTCAATGTTTTCGTCCATGATCTTTCTCATTTTGCCGCTGCCCAGGGTCAGATGATACCCAAGGGGAATCTGCATGATGTGGTCGGCAAAGGCCACCTTCAATTCATAAAGCGTTCCAAACGCCGCAACGTGGGAACACAACAGGGCAAAAAAGTAAAATACGATGTTCCCCAAAATTCCAGCCAGGGCCAGCCATCCCCAGGTCGAAATCGTGGAAACATTCAAGAGCGACATATCCGGGTAAACAAACAGGATTTCCCGAATGATGTAGTAGATTGATAAGTACGGTACAAAAGAACAGATCGCAGCCAGCGCCGCCAAAAAACCTGCCAGGAACACCAGCCCTTTATGGCCGGAAGCCAGCTCCAGGCAGCGTGCCAGTCCGGTTTTCGCTTTCGGCTGCTTCTCGTTTTGCTGTGCCATTTCTAACCCTCCTTTTTGTCATATCCAATTTTGTCTAAAAGAAGCTCTGCGCCTCTGATTTGAAAATCATCGGTAATGCAGCCGTTCTCCAGGCGTATTGCCCGCTCACAGCAGGCAAGCGCACACTCCGCGTCATGGGTAATGACGATAATGGTGCGTCCCATCTTTGCCAGCTTGCGGATCATCCGGCTGACATTCCGCATATTCGTACCGTCCAGCCCGCTTGTCGGTTCGTCCAGTACGATGATCGGCGCTTCGTGCATCAGCGCCACGCCAAGGGCCAGCCGCTGCTTTTGCCCTCCTGACAGCGTGGAGGGATGCTGTTTGACAAACGGCATCAGTTCCAAGGCTTCCAAGATTTCTTCCGCTGCTTGTTTCCGCTCCGGGCTGACCTCTGCGCCGGTAGTCAGTTCATCCAGCAGGTCCTCACCGAAAAGCTGGCTGTCTAAATCCTGGGGAATGTACCAGACCTTTCCCAAGCGGCCTTTCGATCTACAATGCTTTCCGAACAAAACGACTTCGCCGGATTTCTCTTTCAATAGCCCTGCCAGGATTCGTCCTATGGTGCTTTTGCCCGTCCCGTTAGGGCCGATCAGGGCTACCACTTCTCCCTTGCGGCATTGAAAGTCAACATCCTTTGCCACAATCGTCTCACCAAAAGAGTGGTTCAGCTTTTTCACTTCCAGAACAACCTCGCTGGTTGCCGCAGACGGGATTTCTGCCTGCTCGATCTGGTGCAGGTCAGGAGTGCGAAGCCCCAGCGCCCGGATTTCCTCATTGGACAGGGCTTTCATCTGCTGCGCGGTAAATTCCCGCACAATTTTCCCTTTCTGCACACACAGGAAGCGGTCTGCCAGATCCATCAGATAGTAAAGCCGGTGTTCCGCTATAATGATGGTTTTTCCCTGCTGCTTCAAAGCGCGGATAATGTCTGCAAAGCGGTAGGTAGATGCAATATCCAGATTGGCGGACGGTTCATCCATGACATAGATTTCCGGGTCAATCGCCTCCGCAGACGCAATCGCAACTTTCTGGCGCATCCCATAAGACAGGCTGTGCAGACTGTGATCCAGAATGTCCTGAATTTTGATGTCTGCCGCTGCCCGGTGAACATGGTTCCGAATTTCCTCATGGGAATACCCATAGTTCTCACAGCCGAAAGCAATCTCACCAGCTACCTCATTGGCAAAAAACTGGCTCCTGGGGTCTTGAAATACATTCCCTGCGATTTTGCCGCGCTCCCAGGACGGAATCTCTTTCAGCGGTTTTCCGTCCACAAAAACCTCTCCGCTTAATTCCCCCTCGTAAAAGTAGGGGATCAGGCCGTTAATCACTCTCGTCAAAGAGCTTTTCCCGCTCCCTGATGGGCCGGTCATAACAATGACCTCCCCAGCGGCAATGTCTAACGATATGTGTTCCAGTTGATTTCCGTTCCCGCCATAGGAAAAGGTCAGGTCACGGATCATAATTTCTTTTCCCATTCCATTCCTCCTATAAAAGACAGCAGCACACGGCAGCTCCCACGCTGACAACAATCAAAAAGTAATCCAGCGCAGCGATCCGGCTGACATAGTAGCTTTCTTTCTTGTAGGGGCTTTCAATTCCCCTGACAATGGCAGAAGCGGCTAACTCGTCCGCGATCTTTAAGGAGCGGAACACCATCGGAACAATGGCGTATTCCAATGTGTCCATTGGATGCCTCAAAACATTGCCAACCGATTTTAAGAAGCCACGGATTTTCATGGCTTCCCTGACTTCTCCAAATTCATGCAGCACAGTCGGAGCAAAGCGGAGCATGACGATCAAAACAAGCATGATACGGGTGGGGATCGGCATTTTCCTCAAGCTGGCTGTCAGCTTCCCGGACGGGATTTTCGCCAGAAGATAGGCTGGCATAGCGGGCAGTAACAGCTTGTAAATCATGCTGAGTAGCAGCGGAGAGGGGATGCTGATCTGATATTTCGTCTCAATCATCAGCCATACAATCGCCACTAAATAGACCGCAAAGCATCCCAGGGCCTGTTTATATAAGCCGAACCAGCAAAGGATCAAAAAAATCCAAAAGGTAAAAATCCCATGCCCTAAAAAACTTGTTGCAAAAAAGGTCACGATACAGGCGCACAGCGTCAGGAAAAGAACTGTGCGCCCATCGATCCGGTCAATCCGTCTTTGCTTTTTTTCTTCGGCCATCATCCTACAATGCCCGCTTTTTGGAAATGCTTTCTGAGCAACCGCTGGCCGAACAATGTACCGAGGATGGCAAGAACCGCAGTAATGGCAATACCCAGAAGCATCAGTGCCGGAGAAGTCACCATAGAGAACTGCATATTCAGAGTATTTGCATCAAACCCGCTGCTTGCAGCCATTTCCTGATAGCTGTCCCACGCCCACCACAGCGGTACGGCGCAACCGACAAAGTTGCCGATGGCATTTACCGTCCAGCCGATCCGGTTGCGGACAGCATTGCGGTATGTATCCTTGCCAATCATGGTTAGCTCGGCAATGAGTGCTACCACCAGGAAATATGGAATCAGGAACATATAGCCCATGACGCCCTGAATTATCCCGTAGACTGCGGCCCACGCAAACAGAAGGCCATGTTTGTTGACGCGGTTTGCTGCAACCAGATAAAAGATTGCTCCAATAAAAGCATCAATACCGGCAGAACCGTACAGGTACACCACCGGAAAAGGCAGCGTAACGGAGCCGATAACCATTGCGACAAGGTAAGTAATTACCATCATTGCGGCAATCGTCATAATGTCACGAATGCCAAATTTTTTCTTCACCGTTTGTTCCATTTTAGAACCCTCCTTAAAAATAGAATGGCAGTATGGTTAGTGGTTGCTAACCATACTGCCATTCTACATCAGTTTGTTTTCCCTAACTACTCCAAAGGAAAAAACGAATCAGAAAAACAGCCCAAAAGTTAAATCACTTTTTTGCTTTGCGGTAATCCTTTGGAAGCATTCCAAACACTTCTTGAAAAGCCCTCGCAAACTTACTAATATTTGAATAACCAAGTTCACCAGCTATTTGAGTGATTGATTGATCTGTTTCCTGCAAATAAACAGCCGCAAGATTCATTTTATACTTTTTGATATGAGCATAGGGCGTATCACCATAAATCTGCTTGAAAATAGCTTGAAATGTGACCTTGCTCATTGGTTCTTTTCGCAGGAGTTCTTCTATGGATATTTTTTTGTCGAGGTTTTCTATAAGCTCTTGACGGATGCGTTTGATGATTTCAATTTGCTCTTTAGCATAATATGTTGCCTCATATTGATCTTCTATCCGCAGTTGTTTGATATGATAAAAGAGTTCCAATAATTTGATGCGGAAGTAATCTTGCCCTTCAACACCTTTTGCAGCGTACAATTCATCGAAGATATGTAACAACCGCTGTGGTGTCCGACATAAAAACCACTTTTTTTCTAATTCCAATTCTCGTCCGAGATTTAGAACATCAATGTTGTAGTACGAAAAAATTTGTTGTGTTTCCGCATCGACAGATTCCTTATCGATCACACAGCTTAATCCTACGCTATATCCAAAAGGAAACGAATAGGCTGCTGGAATATTAGCAAGGGCATTGATGCAAAATTCTCCCTCTTTCATGTGGAAAACTTTATTATTTCTTAGCTCAAACTCAACGCGTCCTTTTTGGTAATGACGGATTTCGATGATATTCTTATTAGGAATAGGCTCATGGAATGTATCTGAGCAGTTAAAATCCATAAAAATTAAGTCAATACCAGGGAAAAGAGTGTAGTCATAGAGACGACCTGTTCCATTACATTTATATTCGATTTGAACATAATCATTATATTTATCAGAAATTATAGCACATTCCCCGTACCATTCTGGTTTGTGGAGTTCACTCATGCTCATTTCCACCTCCCTATCAGTTGATATAAACTAATTATATAATAGTTTTTTAAGTAGTTTAGTTACCAATTAGAAAGAATCACTCTGTGCTTAATTTTTATTTGAGTAATACATCATCGCTCTAATTTATTGGAAAACAAATCATTGTAGAGTTGATTGTGGTAACATTTATTACATGTTATAACAAGATTTAACCTCTTTTCTTTTCCACGCAAAAGCATCTATAGTTTCAACTGTATCATCTTCACCATGCAGAACCGATCAGAAACCGCCATACTGACCTTCGTGGACATCTTTAAGCCGTTTTTAGGGATGTAACGATAGTATGGTTCATCCGCAATCACCTTTGCATTACCCCCGATCTTTGCCGCCAGTTCTTCCACTGCATCGACATAAAAGAACATCTGCGCATCGGCATGGCCTACCTGCCTCATGTACTTCTTTTGCATCATTGCCATGCCTTTTCTGTTCACGGTATCAAAAACAACTTCCATATTTCCAAATTGCCCAATCATACGCAGAAGGGCAATGACCTTATGTTCCTCAAAATAATGAAATAATCCGCCTGCAGTAACGAGAATAGGAGCATCAAGTACATCATTGCGAACTTTTTTGATCCAATCCTTTGCAAAGGCATCCCCGGAAATATATAATTCCCTCTCTGGTTCGGGAAGAAGATCTCGCCGGTATTCTATCACATGCGGTAGATCCACGGCATACCAGTGTGTCTTTCCGTTATCACATCGGTGATAGGTTGTCTCCAGACCACAGCCCAGCTGTACAATCACACCGTCCGGTCTGCGTTCCAGAAAAGCCCGAATAATCCGATCCATATTAGCAGACCGGGAAGCAGAGGCCAAAAGGGTATACTGGTTCTGCATATTCTGTTCAATCAAGTTTAACGGTAGCCTATTTTTCAATTCCAACGCCTTTTTATCATATAAAATTTGTGGGCAATGCTCAGCAGCATAAATTCTTCCCAGCATAGGGACAAACAGGGTGTCCTCCACGACTCCTAACTTGGACATAGCCAAACCTCCTGTTTTGATACATTACTTTCTGCCGACAAGCAGCCGGGAAGACCCCAGCATCATCATGGCAGCCCGACGGTGGGAGCCAAAAGCTTCCTGTGCAGTGTCAACGAGTCGTACTTCCTCATACCCCATATCTCGTAGTTTCTGCGCAAAACCTTCCATGTCACCGTACATCTTTGGTTTCATATCATCGTTGAGTGCAAAGACGCCGCCTTTTTTCAATACCCGCAGGCTTTCCAGCAGCAGTTTCTGCATATCAGCACCCATAACATTGTGATAGACATAGTTGCTGATGACTACATCAAAACTCTCATCAGGAAAATCCAGCTGCTTCGCATCACCGTGCTGAAATACACAGCGGGAAGCCACGCCCTCCCTGGCAGCATTCTTCTCGCAGAGTGCTTTGCTGTGATTATACACAGCGCCCCAGTAATCAACACCGATCACTTTTGCTTTCGGCCATGTCAGAGCTGAACGGATTGTCAATGCTCCGGAGCCGCAGCCTACTTCCAGAATCTTCCCCTCACCGTCATAGTCCAGATGAGAGAGAACGACTCGATGAACCTGTTCCATGATTCCGCCACCGCCAAAGGCATACTGCCGCCTGATCCATGTGATCCAGATCAGCAAAACCAAAAGTGCGATTGTGATAACAGTAAACAGAACACCAAGAACAGCGACATGTAATACATAAAAAGAGAGGACAGCCAGCACAGCGGCCAAAACTCCGATTCCGCCAATGATGTAAAAGACAGGGTTGGACATCCAGCTTCCATAGTCTTCTCCGTGGGTGCCAAGTCGGATATTTTCCTGCTTACAATGGTTCTTGTTCATTACATTTCCTCCTTCTTTACGCAAGTTTCCAATTCTGGCTTTCTGTCTGCAGTTTTACCATATGGGCATATACACCATTCTTTTCTTCCAGATCCTTTGGTGATCCTTCTTCTGCCACGGTGCCATCAGAAAGGACAACAATTTTATCTGCTCCTGCTACGGTACGCATCCTGTGGGCGATGACCAGAACAGTTTTATCTGCGATCAGACGGGAAAGGGCTGTCTGTATCAAAGTTTCATTCTCCACATCCAGGGAAGCAGTAGCTTCATCTAAAAGAATGATCGGCGCATTTTTCAGAAATGCACGGGCAATAGAGATACGCTGGCGCTCTCCGCCGGAAAGTTCACAGCCATTTTCCCCGATATTGGTATGCCATCCATCCGGCAGTTTTTCCGCAAATTCATCCACATTGGCAAGTTTCGCAGCAGCAAAGACCTGTTCATCTGTGGCGTCTTTGTTTCCGATTCGGATATTTTCCAGAATCGTATTGTCAAATAGTGTAACATCCTGGAATACGATGGAATACAGAGAAAGCAGTGTTTCCGGGTCAATTCGGGATACATCCATGCCTCCCACGGTAATCTTTCCTCTGTTAATATCCCAGAACCTTGCTGCCAGCCGGGATACGGTTGTTTTTCCGCCGCCAGATGGGCCGACCAAAGCCGTAACCTCTCCCTGTTTTGCCGTAAAGGAAACATCTTTCAATACGGTTTCTCCGGTATTGTAGGCAAACCCAACATGGTCAAAGACAATATCATACCCCTGATTGGAAAGCCTGTCGCTGCCCTGCTGGATCGGATGATCGAGAATTTCATTCATACGGGCAATGTTGGTTCGTGTACTGATGACTGCCGCAAGATTCTGGAGTGCGCCCTGCAGAGGGTCATATAAACGGGATACTACCAGAAGGAACATAAAGAATGTAAGCACGGAGAGGCTTCCTTGCATGAGCAGAACAGCTCCTGCCAGCGCAACCGTTGCAATACCAAGCTTCAGCACCAGCGATGCGGAAACCACAAAAACAGCAAGGCCGAATTCATTGAGGATGGAACGATGCTCCACGGCACGGATCTTCTTTTCCAGACCTTTTAAATATGCCTGCTCCGCGTTGTTCGCTTTCAGGTCACGAACCGTTTCAATGCACTCCTGTATCCCGTCTGCGCAGGCCATCTTCACATCCATCGCTTTCTGATTCAGATTTTCCTGAATCTTTGCGGAAAATCCCACAATCGCAAAGGCAACCGGCAGAACCCATAAGGCAGCCAGTGCCATTCTCCAGTCCGTAAAGAGCAGACCGATAGAAATCAGAACCGTAGAAATGATCGAACCCGCAAGCTCAGGGATAAAATGCGAAAAACTCTGCTCCAGGAAGGTGCAATCCGCCATAATGGTACTGGTAAGATCGGCTAAATCCTTTTTTCCGAAAAAGGAAAGGGGGATTTTGCGCAGATGCTCTGCAAGGGTAATGCGGCGGATACCGCTTTCTTTGTAAGTGGCAAAATAGGTCGCATTGTATTGAAAGAAAGTGGTCAGCAGAATCAAGCCGATACACACCACGCAGCCTGCCACATAAAATGGAATTTTCCCACCGGGAACACCCCCGTTCATCAGATCGCTGACCAGGTAATATAAAAGTCCCACCGGAAACATAAAAGACAGATTCTGAAGGACACAGGCCAGGCAGCCTTTGATCAGGTCTTTTGCTCCCTGTTCAGACAGGGCATATTTTTTCTGCAGTTTTTTGATCATATCACTGCACCTCCTTTGTTACCTTCCATTGCACGGAAGTCTGGTAATTTTTCCACATACGGCTGAAAATGCCGTCTTTTGCAAGCAATTCACGACTGTTCCCGCACTCGGCAACCTGTCCGTCCTGAATGACAAAAATCTGATCCACATTTGTTACGGTAGAAAGCCTGTGGGCAATCATAATCACTGTCTTTCCCTCGGAAAGTTTTGAGAAAGCAGCCTGTACACGGCTTTCGTTATCCGGGTCAGCAAAGGCAGTGGCTTCATCCAGAATAATAATCGGAGCATTTTTCAGCATCACACGGGCAATGGCAATTCGTTGCTGCTCTCCACCGGAAAGATAGACCCCCTTTGTACCGATGACCGTATCCACACCCTGTGGGAGTTTTTCCAGAATATCATCGCATTGCGCGTGATGAAGGGCAGTCAGAACTTCCTCACGGGTAGCTTCCGGTTTTCCCATACGCACATTTTCCAGAATGGACGCCTTGATGAGACGGCTGTTCTGAAATACGAAAGACACCGTGTTCATGAGTTCCTCTTTTGGGATGTCTTTCACATTAACACCACCGATTTTTACCATTCCGCTCTGGGGATCAAAGAATCGGGAAATTAGGTTGGCAAGGGTTGTCTTACCACCGCCGGACGAGCCTACAAAAGCTACCGTCTGCCCTGCAGGAATGGTCAGTGAAATATCTTTTAATACTTCTTTTTCTCCATCATAGCTGAAATGAACCGATTTCAGTTCCACGGAAGCGTTTTGAGGATGCTTTGGATGTTTCGTTTCCTCCAGAGGCTTCAAATTCAAAACACTGTCAATTCTCTGTAAAGCGTCGTCTACGATCATGGCGTTTTCACTTTGGAACATAATGCGTGTCAGTGTGACAGAAATAACCGGCGTAATAATGATATAGAAAATGAGATCCAGTAAGAAACCGGAAGTCACACCGTCTTGTGTAAGCAACAGTCCTCCGGCGATCAGTGTGGCAAAAACTCCGTTGATCGCAGCTGTATAGAACATCATCGGTGTCCGAAGCTGCTTGGTATAAGCAATCACCCATACTTTATACCGGTCAATGGAGTCTTTAAACTTCTTAAAGGAAAAGATCGTCTGGCCAAAGGTTTTTACCACCGGAATCCCACGGACATACTCTACCGCTTCGTTGGACATATCATCCAGCGCATTCTGGTATTCTTTCATCTTTTCCTGCATCTGCTTTCCGGTCATTGTCATCATGATCAGAAATCCCAGCACAACCGGAACAAGGCTCAACAGTCCCAGTCTCCAGTCAAATGCAAACAACAGCACCAAAAGACCACAGGGGGTTGCAATGGCATTGGCTCTGTCGGGAAGCTGATGAGCGAGATAGGTTTCAGTGGCTGCGCTGGATTCGTTGACGATCTTGCGCAGTTTTCCGCTGCCAAAACTTTCGGTAAAACCTAAGGGAAGTCTGACAATATGTTCCATGGTCTGGATACGCAGGTTTGTGGCGATACGAAATGCCCCTAAATGGGAACACATCAGCCCTGCTATGTAGACAAGCACCGCTATAACCGCAAACAATACTGCCATCCAGCCATTACCGGTCAGGTTCTGTGCCTGGCCAAAATTCGGCGCCACCTCCAGTACTTCCTTGATCATTTTCCAGATGTAATAGAAGGGTACCAGAGCAATCAGGGCACTGATTGCAGAAAGCACCCAAGAAGCATAGGTCAGGTACTTATGGCTGCCTGCAATTTCCAGCAGGCGTGATAAATTGGATTGTTTTTTCAAAAAAATTCCTCCTTTTCTTTGTGTTTATGATAAAGAGAACACGTCTATGTTCTTACAATATCCGAATTCGAGTTAGCTCTAGCTAACTATTAAGTAAAAATTATAAGGCATTACTGCCCCATAATTTTCATCCATCCCGCTGTATAAAAGGTGCGCATTTCTCTGACGTAGTTTTCGGCATCTTTGAGCGGCATTTCGTGGATGATCAATTCAAAAAAAGTATGAAACATTCCGGTGATCAGAATATGCTCCAGCGAAGGATCGATACGTGGAGAGGGCCTTCCAAGTCTCCTTAAAACATTCTGATAGGCATGGGTTCCATTTGTTTCAATTTCTACCATTTCATCAATAAACTCTGCAAATTTTGTTCCTTCCGAGCAGCAGAGAAGCAGTTTACATTCCTCTAAATGTTCATACGCATAATGAAGAATATCATCCATGCAAAGCCCCGAAATATCACTCATGACTTCCGGCTGCTGTACAGCAGGAAGCTCGGCAAACTCCTGTTGCGCCTTTATAAAACGGTTGAGAATATATTCGTAATGCTCACTAACGATGGCTTCAAAGAGTTCTTCTTTGCTTTTATAGTAACCGTAAAAAGCACCGGTGGTCATTCCCACGGATTTCACAATATTTCGTAGGGAAGCGTCTTTGTATCCTTTTTCTAAAAATTCCGCTTTCGCTGCCCGGTGGATACGTTCTAAAGTAGTCTGACTTTCTTTGATTCTGTTCACCTCCATAACACTGTTATATATCACTGTTATATTATATGATGTGCAGTGAGTTTTGTCAAGAATCTGTTCCTATTTTACAAGTTCGCAAGCAATGCAATCTTACGTAAGATTGCGTATTTAGCAGAAATCCCGTTTCCGGAATTCCTGCTAATGCTTGTTGGTGACATATCCCCAAACCCCTGAGATCATTGCCGGTGGCAATGGCTGCGCGTTCCGTTGGAACGCTGAAAACCAAAAGCAGACAAATCTTATTGACGGGATTTTTCTGTGCTGCGCTGCGGTTGTGCTGATTGTAGTTTACGCAAGGCTTCTGCCAATTCATCATCATAAACACGAATATCGTAACCGCATACATTGAAAATCGTATAGTCCGTTTCATAATCGTCCCAGACAGCCAGATTTTCTACAACGATTTCTGGGAGTTCGCAAAAGAGCGTTTCTTTCTCTTGTCGTCGTTTTAATTTCTGCTGGTAGTCCTTAACAACATGACGGACAACTTTCTTCAAACAACTTTCAAAACGGCATTGAACTGTTTTCTGGAAGTCAGACGGTTTCATCAATCTCACCCCCTTTCCGCTATGACGTGAAAAGTGGTTCTCCCTCTTTCCGCACCATATAGGGAACGGCAGGTGTGATTTGTTAAGTTGAGAACTCAAAAAATCCAAAATTTTTCCAGAATGAAAAAAGCCCGCACAAAACAGACTGTTTGCACGAGCGAATGAATTTATATATCTAATTAACGATTTTATTGATTGCTTTTTCCATTTATAGCCGATAGATTTCTTTAAAACATTCCATGAAACATACTCCTTGATTTACACATCAAAATTATTTTCCAAAATCATAAAGTATATTTCTAAATAATTTCTAAATGTACCATAGACTTCTTTGTTTGATGTGGATAGCATAAAAACCTTATGATACAATATCTAATTAAAGGAGATGAAATCACATGAATAAAATTGCTATTATTGAAGATGATATAGACATTTGCAATATGATTGCAAAATTCTTAGAAAATAATAAATATATCGTTCATTATGCCTTGAATGGTGCAGAGGGAATAGAATTATGTAAATCGCTTGTTCCAGATTTAATAATACTTGATATTATGTTACCGAAGTTAAATGGAAATGATGTATTACAGAGATTGCGTAAATTTACAAACGCTCCTGTCATTGTTGTTTCCGCCAAAACAATGGTACAGACAAAAATAGATTTATTAAAATTAGGTGCTGATGATTATATGACTAAGCCGTTTGACCTGCATGAGCTTCTTGCTCGTATTGAAGCAAATTTGAAAAGGACTTCAAATACGTCCTGTCAAAATGATACTTTGACATATAGAGATATTGAAATCAATAACTCTCTAGTTTCTCAAAATTTGGAAGTACAAAGAATACAACGAGGTATTCCAAATAAAAAATGTATTACCGATACTCTAGAGTTGATAGGCTTATCCAATGCTGGTAAAAAAAGAGTAGCAAACTTTTCTTTAGGAATGAAACAAAGGCTTGCTTTAGGCGTTGCATTATTAGGCGAGCCAGAATTTTTGATTTTGGACGAACCCGTCAACGGACTTGACCCAACAGGAATTATTGAATTAAGAGAACTTCTTAAAAAATTAGTAAAAGAACGAGAGGTAACGATTTTAATATCCAGCCATATATTAAGTGAATTACATCAGCTTGCTACCTGTTACGGATTTCTTCATAAAGGAGAACTTTTGAAACAAATTTCTACCGAAGAATTAAACGAAGAATGTAAACGCCATATTTGTTTAAGGACAGATAATATCCAAAAAACCACTCTTTTATTAGAGCAAAAGGGAAATATTAACAATTACTCCGTTTACCCCGATAATTCTATTCGGATATACGAGTGCTTAGATAATGTAAGAATGATTTCTAAATTACTATCCAGTAATGGAGTTATTATTGATGAAATTTCTGTGCAAGGAGAAAATTTGGAAACATACTTTGAAAATCTAATAGGGGGACGAAAAAATGTTTAATCAAATAAGAGCAGAATTTTATAAGTTATTTCATACAAAGGCATTGTACTTAACCTTTGCTTTGATTTTAGCAGTCTTTGGAATTTTCTCCATAGGCGGTCAGCAACAATTTGTGGCATCAAGTTCAAGTTTAGACGAAACATGGAAAATAGGAGAAACTGTTGGATTTCTTGCTCGTGCTTATAGCGATACAGCACACCCATTGATTGAAGAAATAATAAGGACAGCCACATCTTATACTGTATTTTTCTGGCTGATTGTTCTTATATTTTCTGTCATTTTCTTTTCAAGAGAATATACGGATTCAACAATTAAAATTGCAATCGCAAGCGGACAAAGCCGAATTAAGTTTTTTGTTGCGAAATATATTGTGATTTCGATTACCAGTATATTTCTATACTTTTCATTTATTATGATTGCATTTATAATAGAATGTGCGAAATTTAATATTCCAATACAACTGTTTCCAATGCTAAAAATTGCAGGACTAAATTGTATGATTATGGGAGCATTTATCGGAATTACACTTATGTTATGTGTAATATTCAAACATACGGCAATCGTTGTAGGTGCTATGTCATTGTTTACATTTAGCGGACCGCTTATCTATATGATGACATGGGATAATATGTCAACTCAATCATGGAGAGTTCTAACCTATTTAAAAATAAATCCTATGTATTACTGGATGAATACCTGTTCTTATAATATGATAAATAATTTAGAAATCAATATTTTGATTTATTTCGTGGGAACTGTAATTATTACATTTCTTGTTTCAGCATTGATACTAAGAAAGCAAGAAATACGCTAATCATAACAGAAAGGGGAAATGCGAATATGTTATATTTCTTATTGATTTGCTTTATTTTCATATTAGCATTTTCCTTATTCTCTATTATCAGAACAATTCGCAACATAAATAAGCAAATAAAGCAACAACGGAAAATACGAGTATCTTTATCAAATAGGGACATTGAAGAATTAGCTTATGCAATCAATCAAAAAGATAATCTACATAAAAAATTACAGGTTCAAATTAAGCAGGAAGAAGAACAGTTAAAACAGTCTATATCTAATATAAGCCACGATTTAAGAACACCTTTGACATCTATACAAGGCTATTTAACACTTCTGCAAGAATGTGAAGATAAACAGGAACAAGGACAATGCATTAAAATCATTAAGGCAAAAACAGATTATCTCACGGATTTAGTACAAGAGTTTTATGATTTATCTGTGATAGAAAATGAGCAAGTTGATGTTGAATGTGAGCGTGTTGACATAAATAGAATTGTTACAGATTGCTTAATTGAAAAGTATTATGAATTTGGAGAAATCCAACCAACCATTCAAACAGAAAATACTCCTGTATGGATATACGGAAATAACCTTATCTGTAAACGAATTATTGAAAATTTAATTGTAAATGCACTTCGTTATTCAGATAATTACATTGAAGTTTCTATCAATCAAAAAGGAGTGTTCACAATTAAAAATTCAACAAAATCCCTTGATGATATTGATGTAAACTTATTATTTAACAAGTTTTATACTGTTGATAAATCACGCACCAAAGGAAGTTCTGGTCTAGGCTTGTATATTGTAAAGGAATTGCTGAAAAAGATTGACGGTAAAATTGAAAATGTAAGTTACGAAAAAAATATTTTGTCTATTAGCATTTGTTTTCCCTTGTATAATGATAAAAAGTTACTGTGATCAGAACATCTGAATACAGTAACTTTTTTAGTAGCTTTAACTCTCTTTTATAAGTTTTTCAAAATATTCTCTTTTCTTCTCTGGAAGTTGATTTAAAAATTCTTCCAGCCATTTTTCTTCTTCTTCTAAAATTCCCTCGTCCTCATAATACTCTGGATATTCCAAATATATTTCATGTTCTCTTTCTTCTCGTTCTTCGTCAGCTTGTGCTAAGTCCATATATTTTCCAATAAGGAATTGAAGATATTGACTATACCCAAGAGAACTAACTAAATAAGTAATTCGTTCATAGTCTTTCAATGTCATTTCTTTTTTTCCAGTTAAAAGGTCATGGTCGTAAGAAGAACAAACTTCTAAAAATTCCTGTTCCTGCGTTTCTGCTTTTTTCATTGTTCATACGGAATTTTCCATAAGGTAAGAGGTCAGCAGAAGTAGAAGCGATACCCTCAATATCGGTACGAATTATCTTTACCACTTCATTTTTCTTGTATAACTTGCCCTCAACCAATACCGCATTATCATTTAAGGAAATGATGTCAAAGGCAGTATCTTTCAAAGTAGCACTTCCTTGTGGCTTTGTATCGCCCGTTTCTAAATCTCGTTTCTGAATTTTGACACCGCCACGGATAACCTTGTCTGATACGGAAAACTGGTTACTTCCAGTAAGTACGGCAAGGTCGCCGTCCTCTGTAATTTGTGTAAGGTATAAGCCCTTAATCTGTTCGGACTTATCGCCAGCCTGCATATATGCACCGTCCAGCAAGTAACCGTTTGGAGCTTTTGTTTCTTCTACGGTTAGTGTTCCAAGTGGAAGAACTGCCTTGCCGTCCTGCATATAGAAACTGTCGCCAGATACTTTGTATGTGTCCGCTAATTTTGTAACATAATGGATTGTACCGTCGCTGTCTGTTTCGGCGATTGTCTTTGTAACCCATGTTCTTGTAGCTTCGGCAGGGAGATTGTCTTTATTGTAGAAGCCAGTATAATACTTCCATGTAAATTCCGCACCTGCTAAAGAAGCGTTCCCCTGCGGATTGTCTTTCTGTGTTTCCATATCAATCTTGAAGAGTTCAATCAAAGTGTCTGTTACCTTTGGTGTATCTGATACGTTCAAGGTCGCTGTCTTTCCAGCTTCAACCTTTAAGGAATATATATTTGTATCAACCTTATATCCTGCTGGTGCGGATAATTCCTTGATATAGACTGTGTCAGCCTTTACCTCTACGACATCTGTATTTCCGTTTTCATCAGTCGTAAGGGTGGCAAGCTGTTTCGTGCAGTCCTTATCAGCAAAGACACCGTATGTCGCACCAGCGATAGAGTAATTCCCGTTACCGTCTGTAATGCTGGTATTACTGGAAGTCTTTTGAAGTTTCGCATTTCCAACATTGAGTTTCGCCCAGAATTGTCCCAATTCCTGCCCCTCGCCAGAGTAGATATAACCGCCACATTCATAGCGTCCTTTATTCTCTTTGACAAAGGCTCTTGCACCAGAGAAAACTTCGTCCTGCGTAGCTTTTGGAATTTCATCATAAGAAGCTCGCACGTTGTCGCACTGCCAGCCAAGATGTACGCTCAATCTCTGCCAGACCACACATTGTTCCAACAGATAGACTTGCTTGTAGTTCAATTCCTTGTGAGTTTCGCCATACTGTTTGACATACTCTAAGGATAACGCCACATCTGAAATCTGGTTGGCACTCATACGTGAGCTTGCGTCAGCTCTGGTCTTGTAACCATTCTTAAAATCTGTATTGATGTCGATACAATAGGCAGTTTCGCCCTCGACTTTCATATAGCCCTCATTGAATGTCGAACCGATAGAACCGTCATTCATTACTTTTTCAATGATACCGACACGCTCTGCACTTTCCGTCCAGTATTGCTTACTTTCTGCATGGACGGGTGTAGTCGGTAAAGCAGTAACGACAGTTGCAAGAGCTAAGAAGCCCGTACACAATCGTTTTAACATCTTTTTCATAAAATCTAATGCTCCTTTCATTTTGGGTATAAAAATAGACGCTCATTTCTGAACGTCTACATTATTGAAAGGCTTGTCCTCTCACACATATTCTATTTTAATAGGTACAACAGTTGCCTTTCTCCTTGTATTTTCGTTGTTTTCATCACTTGCGTTATCTACAACCTCCATGTGGTGGGGAAGAAATCTCTAATAGATATTCCACATTGGCCCGAACATTATGAAGTTCTTTCATATCATTTTTGGCCTGCTTATAGGCAGAATAGGCTTTCCGTTTTTGTTCCAGAAGATCGGTGTATTCCTCTCGGAGAGATTTGACAGAGGGGAGCTTTTTGATTCCCAGTTCGTCAAAATGATTCTTCGCTGTCTGGTGCAGTAAGATTTCCGCCTCATGTGCAACACGGAATTAAAAGGCTGAGCGCCAGCGGAAAAGATACCTCCTGTCTACGCATTTAGGGCGTTAAAAGTCCACGGAAATCAAGGGTTTTTCCGCATGGCCGGCAGGCAGGTGGATAAAGTTATCCTGTTCCCCGCAAAACGGGGTTCTAAATGCGGGAAAAAGGACAAAAAAGAAGCGCCAGATGCAGAGGCTTTGATACCTCTGCGCCCGGCGCTTTTTCAGCCTATTAGCTGATCTACATAGGTAATTAGAGGGTGCAGATGTTTCAGGCGAAACATCTCAAATAACTTATCTGGATTTACCCATTGAACATCCACAACTTCTGTTTCCTGTAAACGCATTTCTTCAATCTTTATATCCTTATGAAATAGCCAAACATCGTAAAAATCCTGCACATTTTCCCGTCTGCTCTGATAAATCAATTTTTCACTTCCGGGAGTAAGCAGTATTCCTAATTCTTCTTTTACCTCTCGGATTGCTCCTTGTAAACTGGTTTCCCCGGAAAGTACAGAACCACCCGTACATTCCCAATAAAGAGGGTATTGCTTTTTCGGATGCCGCTGTGATAAAAGATACTGCCCCTGCTGGTTGACGATCCATACACTCACAGATAAATGATACAGCCCTTTGGGTATGATTTCTCCACGGCACACTGTTATTCCAGACTTTTCCCGTTTTGCATTATATAAATCCCATTTTTCCATTTTCATACCTCTTTGTGTGGGATCGGTGCTTGCCGAAAATCAAGTAAGTAAATATCCGCAATCCTTTCTATTTCTGTACGCTGATCTGCGGAATACTTATCATAAATCCCGCCTGCTAACATACGGGCTGCCTTTGCGCTTTTAATTGCTGGAAGCACATCATCAAACACAATACAGTGTTCAGGTGCAACCCCTAATTTTCTTGCGGCCAATTCAAAGACATCCGAATATTCTTTTCCCCGCTGAACCTCATCTGTTGAACATAGAGCGTCAAATAATTCTAAAATAGAATTGTTCTTTAAGCATGGAATATAGAGCTTTTCCGGCAACCCCGTAGCAACTGCAAGTTTTATTCCATGTTCTTTTAAGCGCAGAAGATAATCAAGGGCATGGGGCAGCAGACCGACATGGTTACTGTATTCCTCGACCGCCATATTATTCCATTCCTCAATAATTCCCTCTACCGTTTCCTGCAATCCAAAAAGATCAATGGTATATTGTGCGGCTTCCTCAAAACTCCTTGCACATATTTCAGTTACATAATTTTCCGGGACAGGAAGATTTCTCTTTTTCAAAAACTGAATATCTATATGCTCCCATACATCCATTGAATCCAGAATTGTTCCATCTAAATCAAAGATTGCCGCATTAAAATCCATGTTTCTTTTCCTTTCTGCAAAATAAATCTTTCAGTTCCGCAGCAGCAGCTTTTATATCGGACTGCGCTATGATGGCAGATACAACAGCCAGCCCGTCAATTCCCATGGGCTTGAAACGCCCTGTATTTCCTTTATTGATACCGCCAATAACAACGATCGGCAAAGAAACGGCTGTGCGGATTTTCTGTAATTCCTCCATTGATACAGAATCAGCGTCGGTTTTAGTTCCAGTAGGGAACATTGCGCCAACTCCCAAATAATCTGCACCATCCTGTTGTGCCTGTATTGCTTCTGCAATGGAAGATGCAGATACTCCCAACAGCATATTTTCCCCAATTACTTTGCGGACGGCAGCCGCAGGTAAATCATGCTGTCCAATATGTACCCCCGTAGCCTGCACAGCCATTGCAATATCTATCCGGTCGTTTATGATAAGGGGAATATGGTATTTATCCGTAACCTGTTTCACGGCAACAGCCTGATTGTAAAATTCTAATGAGGACAATTCTTTTTCTCGGAGTTGTATCATTGTGCAGCCTCCTAAAATTGCCTGTTCTACCGCTTCTGTCAGGCTATCGCAGCTCATTAGTTGACGATCAGTAACAAGATAAAGTGTATAATCAAAGTTCATTTTGCACCTGCCTATTCTTTAGATAAACCATGCTGATACAATTCGTAGAAATGGTGCGTTGGGCCACAGCCTTTTCCAATCGCAAGAGAGTGTTCGATTGCCATTGTGACATAAGCCTTTGCAGATTCGACTGCAAGCGGAACACTTTTTCCCTTTGCAAGCTGGGAAGCGATTGCAGAAGAAAAGGTACAGCCTGTCCCATGAGTATTTTTCGTATCAATGCGGGATGTTTCAAAATGGTAGAAATTTTCTCCATTAAATAGGACATCAACAGCATTTCCTATATGATGTCCACCCTTGACAACAATCGCCTTACAACCCATGGCATATATTTTTCTTGCGGCAGCCTCCATATCTGAAACTGTGGAAATCTGCATATCTGCTATTTTCTCTGCCTCTGGAATATTCGGAGTAAGTACATCGGCCAGTGGAATTACTGTGTCTATCAAGGTGGAAACCGCCGTAGGATTCATCAATGGGCAGCCATTTTTGGCATACATAACCGGGTCGATTACGACATTTTGGGGCTTATATTGTAATAGTTTCTTTGCCACCGCTTTCATACATTCTGGTGTAGAAAGCATACCGATTTTTACTGCGTCCACTTCAATATCTTCAAATACGGCGTCAATCTGTTTTTCAATCATATCCGGGGTAATATCTTGGATGTCGATAACACGGCTGGTGTTCTCTGCAACAACAGAAACAATAACACTCATTCCAAATACACCGTGAGCAGAAAAAGTTTTCAAATCAGCCTGAATACCTGCACCTCCGCTGCAATCTGATCCGGCAATGGACAATACTTTTTTCATTTTGCATTTTCCTCCATTCTCTCGTTCCGATAGGCCATCTTCCAAAAAGCAAGCTCTAACAAACTTGCTTTTTCAAAAATATCAGCCAGATACTTTTTATTTGCTACTGATAACCCGGCACATTTATGCTCTGCAAAAGCAGACCATTCTTTGCAGCTTTCTGCATATTGTTCATCCGCATAATCTTTGATAAAGTCCCAATATCTTGATTCTCTGCTTGTGGGGACAGACGCCAGTTTGCGGAATATATAGCTGTAACTTAACATACAGGGAAGAACCGCCATTAAAATTTCTTCATTCTTTCCATGTGACGCAATCTCAAACATGAAATCAATGTAATTTTGATTTTCAGGCAGAGGAGCGATCAGTTCAATATCATTATCCGTCATGCAAAATTGCTTTAGATAATCCAGACGCACTTCTGATTCCGTATCATTTACAAAATTCAGCATGGAATAGTAAAGCTGAATTTCTCTTAATGTATCAGCATGAAAAATTGCCTTGCCGTATATACGGGCATAGTTTTTCAGATAGATACTATCCTGAATCATATATCTCTTGAACTTTTCAAGAGGTAGCTTTCCAGTTTGCACTTCCTGCACAAATGGGGTAGCTGCACATTCTTCCCAAATGGGGATGTTGCGGGTTAAAATGTCTTTCATAAATGCCATGTTTGTTCCTCCTAAAATAAAAAAATAGAGCCTCTAAAACAATTAGAAGCTCTTTCAGACGCAATACGAGCGTAAGAAATTGCTTCCCTACGCCGGTATTAGCCGACAGGTCCAGAGGTCAGGTCTTACCTTTTTCAACTTGTTCAGTTCCCTCGCAAACACATATCATATCTTATTCAATTAAAAAGGACATTCCCAAAACAGAGAATGTCCAAAAAATACGAATCTGTATTCTTTAGCTCCCTGCGTTGGTATTAGCCAACAGGTTCAAAGGGTCAGGTTTTAACCTTCTCAACTACAAGGTAGTCCCCCTGCTTGAGTATTATTATAGTTAAGAAGTCCCGGAAAGTCAAGGTCTATAGAATTCAAGTTAGCAAACCTTATTGACGGGATTTTTCTGTGCTGCGCTGCGGTTGTGGTGGGGAAGAAATCTCTAATAGGTATTCCACATTGGCCCGAACATTATGAAGTTCTTTCATATCATTTTTGGCCTGCTTATAGGCAGAATAGGCTTTCCGTTTTTGTTCCAGAAGATCGGTGTATTCCTCCCGGAGAGATTTGACAGAGGGGAGCTTTTTGATTCCCAGCTCGTCAAAATGATTCTTTGCCGCCTGGTGCAGCAGAATTTCAGCTTCATGTTCTGTTCGGAATTTTTTGCTGTACCCGGCTTTGCGATATTCTACATAGACAGCCCGCGTTTTCGCATAGTTTACGATCTGTTTTTGCAGCTCGGCATTGGCGTTCATTTTTGACTCCAGATCTTTGATCTGAACGGATAAGGTATTGAAATTAGTGGTAGTGGCGTTGGCTTTTTCCAGAAGATCCTCATAACCCATATCGCCATGTTCTTTTAAGTAGAGCACTGCCTGAGAAAGCTGCTTTAGATT
The DNA here is from genome assembly GCF_024463855.1 of Clostridium sp. DFI.1.208. Taxonomy (NCBI): domain Bacteria; kingdom Bacillati; phylum Bacillota; class Clostridia; order Eubacteriales; family Clostridiaceae; genus Clostridium; species Clostridium sp. DFI.1.208. The sequence goes on from NZ_JANGCA010000007.1 coordinate 89,874, forward strand.
GAACACTTTTGCCCAGCGCTCATAACCAGGGCCCTTGCCGGAACGGATTGCAGCTTCAATATCAACCAGCAATCCAACTTTGGAAACCGTTTTTTTAGAAAAGGCATGGCGGGGTTTTACTGTCCGTGTACCGGCAATCCGTTCTTTGATGGCCTGTTCTGTATAATCGCCTTTGAGCGTATCGCATCGGGTATAATTTTCTTGTCCCGGAACTCGGAACCGAAGATGTTTTCTTTCACGGTTGACTTCCAGCCCAGCAGTTTCCAGCTTCTGTAGAAGTTCCTCAAAATCTTTTGGCTTTTCCTCTAATGCAGCATCAATAGCAATGCGTATCTGCTCCTGAAAGGAAGGCTGCTTTTTATTTCCCAGCCATGTGCCATAATGCTCCCGGCTGGGTTTCGGATTTTCTACAATCGAAAGTCCATGCTCCAAACACAGCTTGTCATTCATTCGCCGGATTGCCCAGGTAGAGCCCCAGAAGTTGCGAAATTTTTTCTGACAGTCCAGTGTAGTAGAGTTGATAATGATGTGATTATGGACATGGTGCTTATCCACATGGGTGCAGACAACAAAGGCATGGTTTCCTTTTGTGAGCTTCAGTGCCAGCTCCCTGCCGATCTGATTAGCTTCTTCTGGCGTAACTTCGCCGGGCTTAAATGCCTGACGGAGATGGTAGGCGATCACATCATCTGCACCCTGATTTCTGCCGGTCAGATTTGCATACTGTCGTTTGGACAGAAGAAACTCTGCATCAGCAAGCCGGGTATCACACTCATAGCCATAAATGAATTTTCCAAAATCGGTTTTCTGCGGATTTTCTACATAATCAATAATATCTGAGATCGCAGTAGAGATATTCCGACCTTTTCCTACATGCAGAGGCATCAGTCTTGTGGTCGCTATTTTCGTCACCTCCTTAACTTAATTCCAATCAGAGAAGTTATAATTGCAGAAAAAGAGCGGGGCTGCCTATGCGCCCCGCCAAATCTGCTTAACCAAATATAAAATCCTTTAAGGCACTGTTTGCCCCGCCAATGATCCCTACCAGCCATGCAGCCGCCAGAGGCAGACCGTATGGACTGATAAGAAAGGCGATCATAAGCCAGGCAAGACCCGGCAAAAATCCTGCGACAAAGAACAGCACCAATGCTGCCAAAAAGATGATCCCGGAAAGAATCCCAAGTACCGCACCGGAAAGGACCACCAAAAATTTACATACCAGATAAAGAATCCCCGTAACCAGCATAAAGGGAAGTGCCAGTAATTTACCTATCAAACGCATACGCTTTGCCTCCTTTCAGAAGGGCATCTGCCCTTATAAAAATTTTACCGTGACGGCAAAAAGAAAGCAACGGCTTTCCGGCTGTTTATGAAATGTTTGCAAATCCCCGGATCAGTTTGTCCATGCCATCCCAAAGGCTGTCCAGACGGGTGCGGATGTCATCTATATCTGCGGCATAAATATTGCCGGTCTCATTGGCCCGTCTGGTATATTGGTTTAAGTTATTGGAACAAATGCGGAGAAGCCGGATCATTTCCTGAATATCTCCCATATCAAGGTGAATGATGTAACCGTCTACGGCCATCTTTCGCAGATATGCCGACAGGTTGGTAATGCCAAGTTCCGCCATGCGTTCTTTTACCAGTTCGGCCTCCGGTTCGGACATGACAAATTCGACGCGGACGGATTTTTTGTTATGCCCGCCCTTCATCGTTCCAACCCTCTTTTATGAGATGAGACCTCCTGTGTTGAAACCACCGTCTTTGCTCTTTTGAGTTTTTCCCGCAAGGTGGTCTTTTCCAGCTTATCAAGATATTCCTCCAGATTTCCGGCTGTCGCATGATAGCTGCGTTTGAAGCGTTCCCGTTTTAGAATCATCATCAGCTCCGGCTCATTTTCCGGCAGATAAGTCATTGTTTTAGGGGCTCCATGCTCTGGCATAAACCGGTTCATAAGCTGTCTCCGTTCCTGATAGGGAATCGTGATAACATTTCCATCCGCAAATGCAACGGCTACATTTCCGATTGGACAGGTCAGCTTTTTCATCCGTTCCACATGTTCTCTATAATTTAGCGGATAGAGATTGCCAAATATTTTTCCGTCCCTGACTTCTTTCAAAGAGATGGCATAAGCCAAAACGGGATCATTTGTCTGTTCCTGGTAAAACCGCCACACTTTATTTTCATGGCTTCCATCCAGATAAACTTCCCGTTCGCGCAGGGTATAGGTTCCGCAAGGGCGTGACATCCAAAGAAGCTGTTTATCCTCTGAACGGTCTGACACAGCCAGTTTTGAAATCAGTTCCTTATCCAGGTCAAAGTCCTCTTTATAATGTTGGGTATGAAGATCTACGATACGGGAAAGAGCACCCAAAAGATCTACATCCTCAAATCTTACCCCGGCCATCAGCGTTCCCTTTCCGGCACAGGAGGGATCATCTGCCTTGCTTCATGCTCCGGTTTGTCTGCTTTCAAACGGTCCATCAAAGACGGCTTTGCTTCCGGCACCAGCTCCCGGATTTCTTCATCCGTCTGTCCGTCTGTCAGATCCGGGCGCACAGGAGGTTCGTTGTTCAGCCTGCCATCCAGCATATTGTAGTTCCCGGTTTGTCCTTCCTCATAAAGTTCCGCATTGCGAAGATAACTTTCCGGCGCCTGAAACGGCTGTCCGGCAAACAGGATTTCTCTTTGGGTGGTAAACTGTGCAAGGACCCCATTTTGCAGTCTCGCAAATTCTTCATACTGGCGCAAGGTAAGCCCTCGTTCCAACATTTCCGTCTGGGTATGCGCCCAGCCTTCTCCATAAAGAAAATAATACATATCGGGCTGATCACAGACAAAACACAGGGAACCGTCCTGATTGTCATAGTAAGATGGCTGCATATCCTGGTAATGGCAACGTTCCTCACGCCCCAAATACACACGGTTGTCCGCACCCAGCATAGCGACCATACCCGCGTAATTACTATGGACCGCAGAGCGGATTTCTACCAGCGGATCTGTTTGAGAAGGAATCTGTCGGCCCGGAATCTCGTTTTGTTTTTCCGCTGCATCATTTCTTGGTATTACTTCTTCATGGCTGCGCGCATCCAGTTCCGGTTGAGATGTTCCTTTCCGAACAGCGCCGGGTTCCGGTTCTTTTTCTTTCACATAGTATCGGACATTTGCTGTCGTATGCTCGTTGGCTTCCTTTGCATAGTTTTCAGCGTCGGCTTTGCTATCAAACTCCAACGGTTTTCCATTTTCCTTGCACCAGCTTTGTGCCGGTCCAAAAATAGAAGTGCTGCTTCGTACTGCCCATACACCATAGGTCCGTTTCCTTTCCATTTCGCATCCCTCCTTATCGTTCCTGCTGTTTGGAAGTTTGTTGCTTTTTTACTGGGTCTGCCGGTTTTGTTGCCTTTAGCTGCTGACGGAGAGAATTCTTATGCTCCGGTTCGGAATCTGTGATGTTGACATATTCGCCAATGATACAGAGCGCTTCTCCATAACTGCCGGAAACAAATACCCGATCAGACATTTCTTTTGCCTGTTCTTTCAAACCATGCTCCAGCAAAGTACGGGAAGCAATACCCAGCAGATTAAAAATGTTCCCATCTGCTCCGATCAGCGGACAATCCGGTTTATCTGCCAACGCTTCCGGTGTTTCTATAAATCCGCCTAAATAATTCGGCACAAAGTCCGACAGCCATGTGCCGCCATAGACTTCATGGGTCTGTAAACGCCACAGGGCAAGTTTTCCTATATCCAGTTTCACATCATCAAACGGGTAAAGCAGACAGGTCAGTTCGCCGTGCTGAAAAGCAGCCACATTCTCAAACTGACAGCCATCTTTCAATATGCCTGCTTTTGTCAGCATTTCATTGATCCCGTCCACCCACTCTGTCAGATCCCCGCCACAGCCCTGTAAAATCAGTCCTTCCTTATCCGGCATGCGGCGAAGGTCCTCCGCGGTAATCGTGTTGATATTCAAAAAATCGCCTCCTATCGTTTTTGTTAAAATATATGTTTTGTCTGCAACTTAACCTCATTTCAAAGCACCGGAGTATTCTTATACAGCTCCCTTGAAAACAGGTGCAAAAAGCCCTTGAAAATCAAGGACTTTTAAGGCTAAGTTGCGGACATATCATGGTTGGTTTTGCCGCTTCCGGCGTTTGCGTTCCCGCTCGGATTTCCGTCTTGCATAGACCCGGCAGGCAGCGGAACAATATGCCTGGCTGGTTGTAGGAAGATATGCCTTTCCACACACAGGGCATATTTTCTGTCTCATGGAGGTGTCCTCGCCGGTAATGGCTGATTCCAGTGCTGCATCCACCGGCAGCACCGCTTTTTCAAAGTACCTGCAATAAGCACCGGTCCACCATTTATTCAGCATATAGCAAGGACTGTTCAAAGGAAGGCAGATCTTATCCTGAGAGTCATAGTTGGCGCAAAGCTCCGTAACCAGCTTTCGGATCGTAGCCCGCTCCGAGCGGTTCAATTCTCTCTCCGCCATAACGCCTACCTTTCCGGGGCTCTGCTTTGCCGACCGCTGGAAATTTCGGTTGTATCAGTAACATTCCTAGGCTGTGAAAGGGCATCGGCGATAGAGTTCCGCTTTTTCTGTTTTGGTTCATGGTAAATAAAAAGTTCATTTTTTCCTGGTACATACAACAATCCATTTTCTTCGCAGCGGAAAATATCACATTCTTTGTCTGTTGAAACGGTATAAAAGTCTTTGTAATCATAAGGTGCTTTTTGCCGATCCTGATAGGTACACAGCCCTAAGTTGGGGTCACTTGCCAGCCGTTTCGATATGGCGAAAAAGTCGCCTTCTTTTTTGTGAAATTTTCGTATGGGCGTGAAGTGATAACCGCCATATTCAAAGGTTTTTCGATCGCTCATTTACGCCTGCCTTTCTTTACTGGAAATTCCAGCTTGAAATTCACATATTTACCGCCGGTATCATCCAGAATCACTTCCGCATCATAGGTCCTTCCTGTTTTTTCACTGTAAAGCCCGGACATAGAAATGCGGCCCTCTTTCAAAAGAGCCGCTGCCACAGACTTTGTGATAGATTTTTTCTTGCTGGAAAAGAAACGGTTATCTTTCCAAAGAGCAAAAGAACATTCCCTGTTGCCGCAGAAAAAACCTTTCTTTCCTTCAAATACCGGGGCACCGCAGCGGGGACATACCCCCACGGCTTCGTGTGCAGTTCCTTTGGAAGAAGGAAACAGATCCGCAAAACGTTCTTCCGGGGTAGTATGTTCTTTTACCAGCGTCCGGCTCATATCTGCAATCTGATCCATAAAAGATGTTGCCGACAGTTCGCCATGTTCCACTTGTTTCAGCATGGATTCCCATTCTGCAGTTAAGATGGGAGATTTGATATTGTCCGGCAGGACTGCGATCAGGTTCTTTCCTTTTTCCGTAGGAATGAGCTGCTTTTTCTTTCGCTGTACAAATCCGGCAGAAACCAGCTTTTCCAGTGTTGCCGCACGGGTAGCCGGAGTACCCAATCCTTTACGCTCGGCATCTTCCGGCATATCTTCCGCACCGGCAGTCTCCATAGCGGACAGCAGTGTGTCCTCCGTATAGTGTTTCGGCGGTGAAGTTTTCCCTTCACGGAGACTTGCTGATACAGCTTCAAAAGTCTGTCCTTCCTTCAGCACAGGGAGAGCGGCATCTTCATTTTCTCTGTGTTCCGTTTCACTCTGCCTGATACTCATACGGTGAATCCGTTCCACCTCTTTCCAGCCGGACTGTAAGATGGTCTTTCCTTTTGCCGTAAAAGTATATCCCTGGCAGTCTAACATAGCGGTGACCGCTTCAAACCGGTTTGCCTGCGTTGTGGCACAAAGCAGTCTGACGGCAAGCAGGGTAAGCACATCCCGCTCCCCGGAAGGAAGCTCCGACAGGTCTGTCCGTGCAATCTCCACAGTTGGGATGATGGCATGGTGGTCGGTCACTTTGCTGTCGTCTGTTACCCGGTCAATGTCCGGCTCTCCGGCGCAGCCTTTTCCAAAGGGCATATTGTCACGCAGCCATAGGATCAGGGAAGCGGCGGTTGCCTGCATGTCCTTCGTCAAATACTGGCTGTCCGTTCTCGGATAGGTTGCTAGCTTCTTTTCATAGAGAGATTGCACATAATCAAGGGTCTGTTGAGCCGTATAGCCATAAATACGGTTACATTCCCTTTGCAGAGTTGTAAGGTCATAAAGGCGGGGAGGCTGTATAGTTTTTACCTGCTTTTCCGCAGAACGCACAAAAGCGGAGTTGTGGTCACAGTCCATACGGATTTTTTCAGCCTCGGATCGTTCCGTCATTTTTTCGCCGGAAGCAGTAAAACCTCCGCAGGTGATTTCCGGCACATAAAAAGGCCTGCTGATGAAGGATTCAATATCCGACTCACGCTGTACCAAAAGTGCCAGCGTCGGTGACATAACACGGCCGACATTTAGTGTGACACCATACAGGACAGAAAAAAGCCGGGTGGCATTGATCCCGATCAGCCAGTCGGCTCCTGCCCGGCATACTGCCGCATCATAGAGTTTATCGTAATCACTGCCGGGACGGAGATGGTCAAAACCCTCACGGATCGCCGCATCCTCCATACTGGAAATCCAAAGGCGTTCCATAGGCTTATTACATCCGGCATATTCATAGACCAGACGGAAGATCAGTTCTCCTTCACGCCCGGCATCCGTAGCGCATACCACAGAATCAACCCGTTTGTCCTTCATCAGCCGGCACAAAAGGGCAAGCTGCTTTTTCTTATCCTTTGGAACTTCATATTTCCAGTTTTCCGGTAGGATCGGAAGGTCCTCATACCGCCATTTGGCGTACTGTTCTTTGTAAGCCTCCGGCTGTGCCAGTTCCAAAAGATGTCCCACGCACCAGCTCACCAGATAACCGGAACCTTCGAGATAACCGTCTTTTCTTTCCGTTGCGCCTAATACTGCTGCCAGTGACATAGCAACAGAGGGCTTTTCTGCAATCACAAGTTTCAATTTTTATTCCTCCTTCATAGTTTCAAATTCTTTATCCGCAAGTTTTCCGGTTTGCATAAGACACATCAACATAACGCCGGAAGCCATTCCTCCGGCAAAGGTAAGGAAATGTGAAATCAGGTTCCACATAAGCATTCCTCCTAAAAATGGGTAAAGAAAAACGCCCACTTCAAAGTGAGCGCATCAACAGGTATCTATTTTGTTTTTGGTTTCAAGTGATCCGGCAGGACGATCTCTCCAACCGGGATTTCCCGCAGTTCCTTTTTCATCCGATGGGTGAAGCGGATCGTCTTTGCCGTACCGCCGGTTTCCCGTCCGTCATATACAGCGATCACTCGGTCGGAGTGCTCCACCATATAGCGGTTTCTGTGGGAGTAGACGCTTGGGAGATATTTTTCCTGTATGACAACAACATCCGCACAAGCCTCCAGCAGTTCACGGGTTCTTGTTTTCTTATTCAGGCTGTCCAGACGTTTGCGGTAAGGGATCACTGCGATCAGCTCCAGCGCCGGATTAGTCTGCTTTCTTTCCAACACCAGCTCTGCAAAATACTGATCCACGCCATCTGCAAAGCCACTCATAAAACAGGTAAATCCATCTGTAACGGCAGCATCGATCTCATGTTCCAAAGCGGCTTTTATTTTGTTGATCTCATTCTGCGGCAAATCCCTGTGTCCGGTAACACAGCAAGTCTTTCCTTTCATCGGTCATCCCTCCATCTGATAGGTAAAATTCTTCACTTTTCATATAGTAATAGATTTAATTTAGCAAGTCAACGATAATACCCTTTTTCCTTTTGCGGATAATAAAGGGGCGTGAGGTACAATCTATTACAGAATGGGAGGTGAAGGCGATGTATGAAGATTTTGTCCCGGAACGATTAGCGAAGCTGCGGACACAAAAAGGAGTTTCCGCACGCGATATGTCTTTATCGTTAGGTCAGGCAAACAACTACATCAATAATATTGAGAATAAAAAGTCACTTCCCGCTATGCAGTCTTTTTTCTACATCTGCGAATATCTGGGTGTGACACCGCAGGAATTCTTTGATGAAGGAAATACCTACCCGGAAACCTTAAAGGAATTCATTGCAGAGGCAAGACAGCTTGATCCTCAATCCATGCAATATATCCTCGGTATTATGAAAGAACTCAATAGCAGAAAGTAAGCGGTCACGGTAATGGCCGCTTTTTTCGTGACTTTCTTTATTATATTTTATAATGTTCTCGAAATGTCCGCTCCCTATACCGATAAGTATTCAAAAACTGTTCTCCAAACAGCCTTTTTCTATTCGCCGGTACTGCCAAAGCTGCCGGTTCCTCGTTCTGTTCCCAGATCGGTTACAAAATCCGCAATGACGATCGGCGTGATCACAAGCTGCCCGATACGGGCTCCCTTAAAAAGAGACTGCGCCTGATTGCTTACATTGCTGATGATCGCATGGATCTCTCCACGGTAGCCGGAATCCACAGGTGGCAGTTCACAGACCAGACCTTTTACCGCCATACTGGTACGGGGAAAGATATATCCCGCATACCCATCCGGTATTTCCAGTCCAAAACCAAGAGGAATTTTGGCGATTTCTCCGGGCTGTAAGGTGCAGTCATAGGGCAGATAAACATCTGCTCCGGCATCATTGCCATGCGGACGGTAAGGACGCTGGTGCTCCGGTACGCCAAAGTCAATCAGTTTTATTTTCATCGGCAGCCTCCTTCCCAAAGAGCAGGATAGTCTTTTTCTAAAATATCCTCCGGCGTCATATCTGCCTCCAATTTTCGCCCGCAGGTCATTTTACCTTCCAGACATCGATCCATCTGACAAAAAGGCCCGGTCAGTGATGGGGCAAACAAAGCAGGGCTTAGTTCATAAAGTTCTTTCCAGACCTTTAGCAGCACAATCCTTGTTTCATCAGTATTTCTCCGGCATACCCGCTGGCTGATGATATGTTTCCACTGATAAGGGGTGGCGCTGATGAGCAGTACATTCCGTAATCCCTGGGGCGTGGCATAGCCGGCCGCATCGTGCCCGCTTCCGGCAGTGCACAGGGCTTCATAACATTTCATGCTTTCATGACAGCTTTTTAAGTACAATTCCCGTACCACTGCCGGAGCCGTCATAATAGAATACGGGACAGCGAAATCCGCCTGTCCCGTATAGTTGCTGTACTGCAGCGATGCACTCATAAATTTTACTTCGTTCTGGTGGCGGGTGATCTGCGCCAGAAAACGCCTGCTGGCGCCGACAATGGCTACCGTGATCACCGCAAATTTCTGGATGGTAGGATGGGGAAGCGCCCCCATAGCTGCTACTGTCTGAACGCTGAATGATTTTTCGTAGAGCTCCATCAGGTCGTCCATTGAGGCAATCTTATGTCCCTGCTGGGTAAGTCTTGCCGCAAAGACCATGTTTTTTTCTGCTTCCGCTACCGCCTGGCAGTTCAAAATTTTTACTTCAATCTGTTTAATTGGTATGTCCCTCCTTTACAATCGCTTTCAGTAAGAACAGATAGTTAAGACTGTCTGTGATCTTTTCGTCCCATGTGTCCATCGGATAAACTGTTTCCTCGGCAAAGCACATATCGTATAGAGAAACAATATGCTTTGCCAGCATACCGGCAAGGGCACGCTGGGGCGTTGTGTGCTGTAAAGTTGCCGCTGCCTTAAATGCACCCAGCCGGTCCGGATCATCCCCGGTGTATTCTTTGGTTTTCCGTTTCAAGGTATCAGCACAGAGCCGCACCTGTTCGTCAAAAACGGCATTGACTTCATTTTGCGTAATATAGCATCCCTCCTTTGAAAACAAGAAACCGGCTATTCTAAAGCATCTTAGAATAGCCGGCAAATAAATGGATATGTAATTGTTTATAGTGTATTGATCTCTTTTTCCAGTTCCTGGACCGCTGCTATGACTGTCTCAAATGTCGGAATATCCCCATACAACATATCCTGCATAGAGTTATAGTCCGCTTCCAATGCTGCGAACCGGTATTCCGGCGGGAGTAATTTTAATGTGCCCGGCACAGCCTCCGGGTACTTCGCCCATGATCTGGGATAGAATTTCATTTTGAAATCTACAACTTTCTTCAGGAGATCCAGCCTGGAAAAAGCAGCTTCTTTGACCGGTGTTGCAGCCATGCGGTAGAGATCATAATAATGTCTGGAATACCGCTGCGGCATTTCCAAATGTTCCGGTCTGTTCGCTTCATGGTGCAGGATTGTGGCTTTTTCCCAGAAGGTCCGTTCCGGGGCAACGGTAAGGATTGCAGTTTCTTTTTGCTCAAAAATCTTCGGATAATATTTTGCCGCGTATGGTTCGATCTGCGCTGTTTTTGCAGGAGTCCACGCTGCCAGCGCACCAATCTCTAAACGGATCACCTGTAAGGTCGCCGTATTTGTAAAAAGGTGCGGATAGGCGAAAATGACCGTCTGTTTATCCTTTTCATCTATGTAGACATTTGCTTCACAACCGATTTCCTGGGATAAGCCGGCTTTGACTGCCGGGCAGAATGTTTCGGACAGAAATACCTCCGCACGCGCATTGGCTTCTTTGTTAAAAGCATCCTGTTTTGTATTGGAACGTTTCTCCCATGGTTCATCTTTGCCATATCCCAATACACGCCAGTCCAGAATCAAATCAATATCTTCTGAAAACCGGCTGATCAGGTGAAAGGCTTTTGAAAGGCTGGTACCGCCCTTAAAGGTGATGGACTCTTTCCATGGTGAGCGGTGAAATAAATAATCCAGCGTAAAACATACCCAAAAGTCTTTTTCTACAATGGCATCATTCAGCCCCATTTTATCTGCTGTATTTCTGAACAGCTCCCTACGGTCGTTATCTGAAAGTCTTGCTATATTTCTCATTGTACCTTTTCACCTCCACAAATCTGCCGTATCGTATCGTAAACCCAATCCGTAGACTCTGTTGCTTCCTTCAAGCAAGCCTGTTTATCCTTGGCTGTCAGTTTTTCGGAAAGCATCTGTATGACTTCTGGCGTAACATTCGATCTGCCAAGCGTTTTTAATGCCTGTATAACCAAACTTGTCATATAGGACAATCCGGTAATCTCTTTATTGGTCCGGTGCTTAAATTCCAGCTTTGTAGAGTTCCACTCGTAGGTCTTATATGGACCATCGCTGATATAGGACCATACTGCTGTTACCTGTGTTGAAAGACCTAACAGGTTCAATGCTGTATTCCCACATGGGGCAATCGTCCAGTGATAACTTCGTGCCAATGCGTTCGCCACCGCTTCCGGGTCTGCCGCCACATATTCATCCAGAAGTTTGCTATATTTTGGTTTTTCATAAACTCCTTTCAAAATACGGCGCAATGTTCCTGATTGCACTAAACGACTTAAACTTTGACGAATAGTGGATGTATCTGCAATATCCGCAAAATCAGACATCACAAAAACAGTTCCATCTTCAAGAGAAAGAACACGCTCTCGTATTCGTTTTGTATATCCGTTGTCCACAATACCGCCTCCCTTCATGTCACGAATATTATATATTATTCGTGACATGATTGCAATAGGTCCTATTCCTCTTATTTTGAGTGTTCCCATTAAAAATCTGATTTATACATCAAAAATCAAAAATTTTGCAAGGCAGTACAGTTTTCATATATGTCACATATTTTATATATTATTCGTGACATCAGGCAGTTGGCAGGTAGATCCAGTCGTGCATCAGGCACACGCTGGGTTCATCCTCCCTGGGAACCAGACGGTAGGTACATTCCCCATAGACCGTGCGTTTGTCCTCGATCTCCATGCCATAGGCTTTATAAAAGCGGTATTCCAGATTGGAGATAATACAGCGCAGGGTTTGCAGAGCCTCCCTCTGAGCTGATACGATCAGGTCACGGTCAATGCTGCGCTTCAAAAACAGCAGCGATTTGTAAAGCTGTACCTCTGTGCGGTAAGGGCGGCAGTCTTTCGTTTCCAGCCATCCGCAAAAAGCGACCGGTCCGCTCTGGATCACACTGCGGTCCGGGTGATAATACTCATAGCAGTCCAGGTTTGCCGTATTCAGAAGATAGAGCATTTCCCGGACTTCATTTTCCGGCATGTCATAAAACCGCAAAAGCGAGCGGTAAAGATGGACATAGCCGGGAATGGAAATCATGGTATTTACCATAAAATAAAATCCTCCTTGTAAACAGCAGGTGCGGGAGCTTTTGCCCCCGCACCGTCTAGAATCTATATTTCGTTATCTACTTTCACGAGTTTTCCCATGACAAGGAAGCGTCCTGTGCCGCCCGGCGTACAGGTAGAAAGGGTCAGTACCTTATCGCTGCAGGTCACAGTCACATCACTTTCCACCGCGGAACGTTCCTTCATAGCTGTAAGCCAGGTAGTATAAGCACCGTCATCCTTCCAGGAAAGCTGCCAGGGAGAAGTTTCACTGCCGGATTCTTCCGGCTTTGCTGCAAACGCCGCAAAGATCTCCATGACATAACCACCCTTCGGAGTAACGAGATACATCTGCCTGTGGGTATCAAAGTAACTTTGTTCATCGTACCGGTTCAGCAGAGCAAACATGGAACCATCCCGCATATTATGGCCGTAGACGATCGTATTGCGGTCTGAAAAACCTGCCTGATTTTCATAGTCGGCAAACAGGCAGCCAACCTTGTTGTAGGTCCCGTCATAAAGATGGTTCAGGTAATACTCGTTGTTGTCAGTCTGCGTCACCGGATAATTGAGCACCGTATCAGGAAGGGAAAGCCATCCGATGATGTCCGGTCCATTTTCACGGAGCGCTTCAAAGTCTACCGAAGGCAGGACAATATCGGCATCGTCCTGTTTTGTTTCCGTTGGATCGGTTGCCTGTTCCGGGGAGGCTGTCTGCTCCGGTACTTCCACATATCCGGCAAGATCCTGATAGGCATCTTTACTCTCGGCATACTGGTTTAAGTCACGGAACACCAAAAAACCGCTGCCAAAAGCCACCAGAACGCAGAGTGAAAGGACAGAAATCCCGACAGCCGTTCTTTTCGGGGAAGTCCTGCTGTATTTTCCCTTTTTGAAATAATACACAGCAAATACGCTGCCGCCAATCAGTGCGGCTGCCAACAGTCCGCCATATAGGAAAATATACGGATCATCCCCGGTCTGCGGTACCGGCTTTTGAGGGGTGGAAGGATTGGACGGAACAGAAGGTTTTTCCGGCTTCCCCGGCTTTTCCGGTTTTTCATTAAAGAACTGGACCGTAGATGTCTGGTCAGCTTTGATCTCCACCGTAGCGGCATCAGGGATGATGTAATCCTTGCTTGCCCGGTTTGCAACTTCTGTTACGGTATAAATACCGACACGAAGGCCCTTTACTTCAATTACACCGGATTTTGGAGTGGTGAATGTCTCGCAGTAGGAGCCGTCCGCGCTCTTGACCTCGATGGCAAAACCATCTTTGCGCCCGTCGCTGGAATCCTTTGTGATCTTTAAGTTGCCACGGTAAGCCTCATTGGTAAATCCGTGCCCGGCTTCTCCATTTTCCACAACTGCGACCTGTCCATCTTCTGTGATGGAAAAATAGTAAGCGTTTGGATCAGGCTGATAGCCCTCCGGCGCTTTGCTTTCTTTTATAAAGTAGCCGCCAGCCAGAAGGTTTTCCGCCGTATGATAGCCTGCATCGGTTTCTTTCAGCGTACCGATCTTTTGATCGTCAGGATCATATTCCTGGTTGGCGTTGGAATCCGCATACAGGTCGAACACTGCACCGGGCAGGAAGCGCAGGAAAGAATTCTTGTCTTTCTTATCCTCCTTTTCCACAGGGGACGGTTCCTCCACAGCTTCGGTTTTAGTTACCTGCACACTGCCGCGGATCAGGGTGTTTTCCACACGGATCTCGATATGCTGTCCGTCTGCACCGATATATACATGGTGCTGCTGCGGGCTTACCGTATAAAGGTCAGGGGCAGAGATCTCCTTGACGATCCAGTGTCCGTAAGGAATGTTCTCAAAGGAAAAACTGCCGTCTTTTCCGGTAATAGCAGTAAGCAGCGCATTTTCTTCAGTAAATTCTTCGGTATCAGGTCTAAACAGACCCATGAGCGCACCGGCAAGCGTGACATCCTCGCCGCCTTCCGGGTTTTCCCCGACTTTTACACCGTCTACACGCCCACGGAGAAGTTCATTGGAAACAGCCTCGCCTTCATTGACAAGGATCTGTACCAGGGCGGTTTCCTGACCAGCATACTCAAAGACAACCGGATATTCCTGATCCGAAAGGATATAGGCGCCGTTGGTTGTGCGTTCCTTGACATAATAGCTGCCAAAAGGCAGGTCGGAAGCGAAGGAAGCGCTGTAACCGCCGGATTCCTCAAACGAAACAGAGACCACTTCCAGAAGTCCACCTGCCGGGATTACGCTGCCATCTGCCGCCGTCAGGTCTGCGGAAGCATAAAGTCCAAAGGAAATATCCTTATATTCCTCGTTCATGCCAAGACCGAACAGGTCATCGGTCTCCATTGCCTTGAAAAGTGTGACATCCACTTTCTGGCGTTCGTCATAAAGACCGGCCGCTGTCTGTGTAACCTCTATGGTCTCACCCGCATAGGTCAGTTCCACATATTCCGGTTGAGGATTCAACACACAGCCGGAAGGCGCCTGACGTTCCTCCAGACGATAACGGCCAAGATAGAGAGACCCGCTTTTCGCTGTGCCGTCCTCGCCGGTCGTAAGTGTTTCCACAACCGTATCTTTTTCTGCCCGCAAGGTACCGTCACCGGTATAAATATCTTCATCTGCGATCACATCATAGACCGCTCCAGGAAGTCCGGCAACCTCATATACCGGTTGGTACAGTCCGTCGTTTTCCTGGACAGAAGCAAATACTTCTCCGGTCTTTGTGATGGTAAGCTGGCCTTTCTGCGGCATATTGTACTGCGTGACCGTCACAACCGCCTCGCTGCCGTCAATGGTAAACGGTACCGGCTGGTCGGAAAGCACATAGCCGTAAGGAGCAGCTACCTCATAAAGTTCATAATCCCCGGCGGCCAAAGGCTCCGGCAGCATCAGCCAGCCCTCGTCAGAAACATAGAAGGTATTCAGTGTTTCCGGGTTCGGATAGTAGACGGTCTGGGTGATAAATTCCCCGGTGGAAAGATCCTTGATCTGAAAACCGGTTCCGGTCACAGGGATAATCTTTCCGGTCTCTGCGTCACATTTTTCAACTTTCAGACGGGCTGTGATGGTGCGGTTGTTCAGGATATAGCTGTAAGTCTTTCCGTCAGAGGAAATGAATACCGTAAAGTCCGGGACAAAGGCTTTGCCTTCCTCGCCTGCGATTTGATGGACCGTATAATGCCCATACGGAAGCGGTTTACTGGAAGCAAAACCATCCGCATCCGTGGTAAGAAGGTCGCGTTCACTTTCCTTTGCCGCGTCATAGCTTCCGGCTGCCTTTAAGTAAATTTCAAAGACTGCGCCTGCTTCCGGGCGTTCGATGATACCGGCATTGGGATCGTCGGTATTTTCGCCCTCAGGCACATCCGGGTCCAGGTCATCGGTGTGCTTGACAAGCTGGATATTTCCGTAAATAACCGTTTCCGTCACCTGATTTTCTGTGGTATTGAGTTCCACTTCATACAGGGAAGGGGATGCACCCACTTCATAAACGGTTTCATTCAGAAGATACCCGGTGCTCGGTTCGATCTCCCGGATCGTCCAGTTATCCCCGCACACATAATAGCGAGTCATAAAGCTGCCATCCGGCCCGGTAGTATAAGTGTCGATCAGTTCGCCATCACGGAAGATCCCATAGGTCGCCCCTGCAAGCGTGGCGTCCCCCTGGGCATTTCCGGTATCAGCGTCGCTCTTTACCACATGGACGCGGAACTTCTTCAGGATATTGCTGAAATGTACCGAAGAAGTTTGCCCGCTTTCAATGGTCACGTACTGTGCGGAAGGGGTCACATAGCGGTCCACCGGCAGCTCTTTTACCAGATAGGTTCCCGGCAGGAGCTTCTTTTCAATCTGGCCGTTTTCTCCGGTCGTGACTTCCTCATTGACTTCATTTCCCAAAATGTCCGTACCGGAAATATGGAAGGTGATACCGGAAACAATGCCGTCCTCACTGGTCTTGACAAGTTTTGCAGTACCGTAAGTTTCCGTTTTGATCTTTACAAAGAAGGAAACCGGATCGCTGGCGCCGGTCATCATGGTCTGGTAGCCTGGTCTGCCCCAGATCAGCATGTCATTTGCCACCGGGATATTCTTTCGGAATTCAAACAGCACCGGGTCCATCATCATCTGCCTGCTGGTAAAGGTGTATTCATTTCCGTTTCTTGTCACAGAAACGCCGCTGCCTTTCAAAGCCTCCAGGTCGATCTTCAAGTTGTTGGTATCTGTGACCGTCAGGGTATAGACCTTTTTTTCTACATCCCATTTCAGTTCCAGTTCCGGTGCTTCGCTTTTCTTAGAAGAAGTAAAGGAAGGGACTGTGGAATGGGAAGCGACCTGTGCCAGAATCCAGTCATAGGCTTTTTCAGCCGGTCGTCCGGCGATCACGCTGAAATACTGGTCACCATCTGCGTGGCCGTTTCCGTGGCGGTTGTACGGATCGCTTCTAAGCTGCTGCTGGTATTCCCAAAGGATGATCTGGGTTGCCATCTTATAGTCATCCTCGTTGATCCCGGAAACAGGGAGCGTCGCACCGGGTTTCCAGCCATAGATCGCAGTCAGGGTGATCCCCCTCCTTGCCTCGGCAGGAAGCAGGTTCAGGTATTGGCTGTTGGTCCCGCTTTCTGAAACATAGGTGTTTTCCGAAGTATGGTAAGGAATCCCGCTCTCCACACAGTAAACCTGATGGCTGATCCCGTCAGAATCCGTCAGCATATAGTGCCGGTAAGCATTGCCCCCGGAACTGGTGTGTACGTCGATGGTTCCGTCTGCATGGTAGGCAAGATAGGTGTAAGGTGCCGGGGCGCGGTAGTGGTTTCCATCAGAGCCCACATACTGGTCGCCCAGCCAGGAGCTTGCCGTTTGTCCGACAGACATGGCAAAAGCCTGAGCCGGAAGAAGCCCCAAAATGCTTGCCATACAAAGCAAAAACGCCAACAGCTTGCGAAAGCCGCGGCGCCTGGTTATGATATGTTCCATGAAAAAATCCTCACTTTCATAAAATCTAAAAGGACAGCCTTATTTGCTGTCCTTGTCGTCAAAATCATCCTCGGAAAGATATTCCGGTTCCCCGTATGCCTCATCCGGGTCAAAGCCTTCTCCATAACCGTCATCCTCAAATTCCGCATCGTCCTCGGCCTGCTGTTTCGGACGCACGATTTTTACATAGTAACCGATCCCGCCGACCGCAAGTAAGGCAGCAAGGATAAACAGGATCGTGCCGACACTGCCGGTCTCTTTCTTCGGCTTTTCCGGTTCAGCCGGTTTTTCGGTTTCCGTCGGCTTTTCTTTTCCTTTGCAGCCACTCAAGTCATTTTTGCAGACCGGACAGCCGGTATTGACTTTTCCTGCCTCACATTTTTCGGTGCAGTTGCAGCTTTCTTCCTGGGGAATCATGCTCATGCTGCCATTGTTCTTTTCTGCAAGCGCCATCAGGTCGGACTCTGTGACGCCGTTTAAGAAGTAGACATTGTTATCTTCCCGTTTCCCGTCGATCACCAGATAAAAGACATTGCCCGCGTCCGTAGTGATGGTGTAAAACTGTTTTTCCCCATCCGTACCGCTGATGTTGTCCTGTACCGTTCCGGTGCCTTCCGGGGTAAATGCACCTTCCGGGATCGCAGAAGTATTTTCCTGCTGTCCGGTACTGTTATCTGAACCGGAAGAATTTCCGCCGCCGGAAGGGGTTGCAGCGTTTGAGCCGGAAGGTTTTTCTTCCTTAGGCGGTTTTGTCTGTGTACCGGACGGACTCTGGGGTGCTGCCGCAGCAGGTTTCTTTTCAGGAGCCGGTTCTTTGTAATACGGATTATCCAGCTTTACCACATCAGAACGGTTGCCGGCATAATCTTTTGCGTATATGCTTACCTGTTTTTCTGTTCCTGCATAATCTTTTAGTGCAACCGACGCTTTCCCATCGGTGAGGGAGTTGATACGGTTTTCATCAACAAAGACCGCCTCCACGCCGGATAGATCGTCACTGCTTTCTATTTTCAGGGCATCGCCCTCCAGGGAAGCAGTCAGCGTTGGCGGTGTGGTGTCTTTGGAACCGCCGGCATGAGCCGTTACAGGTAATGCGCTGACACTTACAAGAAGCGTAAGCGCCAGCAGCAGGGAAAGTTTTTTAAGCCTCATGCACATCCTCCTTCTCCTGCGGTAAAACAGTTTCCGAAGGGGCTGCCTGCTGTGATTTCAAAAAATCCGCAAGCTGCTGGGGCGTCAGTTTGAAACTGCGCGCCACCGCCACATAATCGGTATTTTCCAGTTCTGTTTTCTGTTCCTCCAGCTTATGGAGCTTTGCCTGCATTTCCGCAATCTTTGTTTTGGTCTTTTCAATTTCCTTTTCCAGTTTTTCAATTTTAGGATTCAATTTATTACCTCCAATCTGTTAAGGCAGACGCCCAAATGTATAAAAATGCTGCTGCCAGTAGCTTGTATTGATGTTTGCATAAGAAATCGGGTCTCCACAGTGGATCATCATTCCATTTCCCACATAGATCCCTACATGGCTTGCGCCGCTGGTGTTGTAGGTCCCCTGGAAGAAGATCAGGTCGCCCGGTTTTGCATCCGCACTTGATACCGGCGTACATACACCTAAAAGACCATCCGCGGTCAGCCTTCCGAAATTCCAGCCAACGCCGCAGTTGTTGATCACCCAGGACACATAGCCGGAACAGTCAAAGGAAGTGGAAGGGCTTGCGCCTCCCCATACATACGGATAGCCAAGATATTTTTCCGCCTCGGCCATCATTGCGGCAAACTGTTCATCCGCAAGGGCTTCCGGTGGAATGTCATAATCGAAGTAGTTTCCTGTGCCGCCTGAACCAACTTCCGGCAGGTGCCGTTCGCTGGTATCGCCGGTATCGGCAAAATACAGGGGATTCAAATACTGGCCGTCAACCAGGACTTCTAAGTGCAGGTGGGCCCCGGTAGAATTTCCGGTATTCCCGACCTTTGCAATCACATCCCCGGCTTTGACCTCCTGCCCGGCAGAAACAAGGATCTGGGAACAGTGCCCGTATTTGGTCGTCAGGGTATGTCCTTCGTATGCCTCGCCTTCAATAGCGACACACAAGCCATAACCGCCGACATTTCCCGCAAGGGTGACCGTTCCGTCATGCCCGGCAAGGATCTCTGTGCCCTCCGGCATCCCGATGTCCACACCGGTGTGATAGTTCTTTTCCCCACTGATGGGATGTACCCGGTAGCCGTAATAACTGGTCACATAAGGGAGCCAGTTGGTGCCAAAGACATTTTTGACATACTGGCGGTTTCCTTTTGTCTGCAGCAGGATCTCGCAGATCTCTTTCTGGTCTGCGTTCATCCGGGAAACGACCAGGTTTTCTAGAGGTGTGACTGTGAGCTTGACATTTAAGATGCGCCATTCATAAGGCACTTCCTCCTGGGTTTCTTCCCCGGTTTCCGGATCAACGGAAGTTTCGGTGCGGTAACGGATCTCGGTTTCTTCTGAAAAGGACAGGGTATATTGTTCCTGGAAAAGCTGCCGCAGCACGCTTTCCACTTCATCGTAAGTAAATCCCTGATAAGCAGAAGTCAGATACCCCATCAGCACATACGGGTCATGCTCGATTGCGCCCAGGTTATACTGGTATTCGTCATAGCCGGGGCGGTCTGATTCCACCCGGTCTATTTCCATTTGCAGATCCGTTTCCCATTCGGTATAGGTAAGCTCCGCCTGGTTGATGTCCTGATCATCTGCAAGATAGGTAGAAGCAGCCAGACTTCCCAAACCGCCGGTCCCGATATTGGAGAACGTGGAAAACAGGGATGTGATCAGGAAAATTACCAAAAGGAGAAGCAGGAGGACAAGGCAGATTACAGGGTGCCGTTTGACCGCATGGACAATACCGACGCTGACCCTCTCTGTTGCGACTGCGGCATTTTTTGCCTGTTTCCCGGCTTCACGGGCAGCCTTGGCATACTGCCTTTTCAGTTTTTGTTTCTGCCATATCCGGGCAATCGCATGTTTCTTCAGCTCCGGGTGGTCGCTAAGAGCCTGCCGGTAAGCAAGTCTTGCGTTGGCCTTTGCTGATTTTTGCTGTAATTTCGCTGCCTTTCGGTAGGGGGCAGTTTTATGCCGGTGATATGCCGTGCGAAGCCCTGCCTCGCCCACAAGTTCAGAGCGGTGGGATGCCTTGATCCCCACATTTTCATCCTCTGCCTCATAAATCTTTTTATGGGCGTAACCAATGGCAGTATTGGCGCCCGCCTTGACCGGACGCAGTGGTACAGGCCCTTTTACATGGGCCTTTTGTGATTTGACCTCCTTTTCAAATTTTAAGTGTTTTTTGGCTTTTCCGGTCTCCGGGTCGGAAACCGTCTCCATGCGCAGTTTCTTCCGGGCCGGCAGACGATTTTGTGCCTGCTCTGCTTTTTGTGCAGTACGTTCGGCCTTCCGCCTTGCATGGGTGAGCTTTTTATCCTCTGTCTGCGGCGGCAGTTCATCCGCAGTAAATTCCAGCTTGGATGTTTTTGGCGGTTCGCTATCCACACCCTTTTCCTTCTGCGCTGCCTGTTCCTCCGCCTGTGCCGCTTCCTGAAAACGCTGTTGATATTTGTTCCCATGCTGATGTGTCCGGTAACGGTGTTCCTGACTGGATCTGTCTGTGCTGTCCGGTGTGGCTGAGCCTTCGGAAGAAGGAGCATATTTTCCGGTATCATGGTCTGTCGCATTCTCTGTTACAAGAAAACGTCTGGAAGCCTCCTGCCGGAAATTGCTTCGCACGTTGTCCTGTATCGGGGGCGCTGTCCTGGCAGCATCCGGTGTCTCAAAGTGTTCCGAAAAACCATCCAAAGCGGTTGCATACGCTTCGCCCTGTTCCAACAAGGACGCCGGTGTTTCCGGTGACAGATGGGAAAATTCCGTCTGTACAGGGATGTCCTGCCTGTGTGTCTTGCCGTTGACAGAAGAAGGGGTGTCCCGTGCCCTGCGCAGGTCAAAATCCTGTTCGGTCTGCCTGGCTGCCGGTTGATCCTCCCCGTGGGAATCACGCACCGGCATCCGGGTATCTTTGCGCCTCCTTTGAAATTCCCTGTCGTGTGCCATTGTTCTCACCTCCGATCCATTTTAATTTTTGTCTCACGCTTTGGTCCCCGCTACTTCATCCGGTCTTGTGGTAAGCACGCTGTACAAGAGTGTGTCCTTCGGGAAGTGGTCCACAAAAGGGATGATCACATTTCCAAAGAACAAAAGCCCCTCGCCGGGACCGGAATGGGTCACATACGAAAGCTGGTGCGGGGAGATTCCCAACTGCTTTGCCAAAATCTGACGGTCTCCCTGGGCCTGGTTGAGCATATAGATAAAGTCCGAGTTCTCAAAAATATTTTCGATCTCACGGGAAGCCAGAAGGTCCTTGACATTCTGCGTTAAACCTGATGGAATTCCGCCCCATTTACGGAAGCGTTTCCAGATCTCCACGCTGAAACTTCCTGTCTGCCCTTTCAAAAGAAGATGGAATTCGTCGATATAGAACCAGGTTGTTTTATGTTTGGAGCGATTGGCCGTGACACGGTTCCACACCGCATCCTGCATGATCAAAAGCCCGATTTCCTTTAAGGCTTTTCCCAGTGACTTAAGCTGGAAACACAGTACCCGGTGTTTATCCATCTGGATATTGGAACGGTGGTTGAACACGTTAAGGGAACCATTGACATAGATTTCCAGCGCCGTTGCGATATTCTGTGCCTCCGGTTCAGACTGTTTCAAAAGCAGCTCGTAAAGATCACCTAAGATCGGCATATTTTCCGGGCACGGGTCCTGCAGGTATTCCCGGTACACCAGTCTGGTACAACGGTCGATGATCGTCCTTTCAATGGGGGAAAGTCCTTCTTTGCCGCCGATGATAAGGTCACACAGCGACAGGATAAAATCACTTTTCAAAGTGATCGGGTTTTCATCATCGGAATAGTCCAGATTGATGTCCATCGGGTTGATGTAGTTCGTGGAAGTAGGGGAAATATCAATGACCTGCCCCTGGGAACCGAACTGCTGTACCAGCGGCCCATACTCATTTTCCGGGTCGGCGATAATGATGTCGTCCTCCGTCAGAAGGAACACATTGACGATCTCACGCTTGGCAGAGAAAGATTTGCCGCTTCCTGGGGTACCGAGAAACAGCCCATTGGGGTTTTTCAGCGTTTTTCTGTTCGCCATGATCAAGTTATTGGAAAGGGCGTTCAGGCCGTAATACAATGCCTCGCCCTCCTGGAACAGTTCACAGGTGGTAAACGGTACAAAGATCGCTGTGCTGCTGGTCGTAAGCCCGCGCTCAATCTCAATCTGGTTCGTACCAAGAGCAAGCGAGGACATAAGCCCCTGTTCCTGCTGGTAATCCAGCCGTTTTAAGGCACAGTTGTATTTCTGTGCCACACCCGAAGCGGCAAAAATATCATTGAACAGCTTCTGACGTTTGGCAGCGATATTTTCCACCAGTACCGTCACAAGGAACATGCGCTCATTGCGGCTCTGTAAATCCTGCAAAAGATTTTTGGCTTCTTCTCCATAGGTGGCAAGGTCGGTGGGAATGATGTCCATGTCATACCCAGATCGGACCGCTTTCTTTTGTTCCTCAATGGTCATTTTCTGCAGGTCCGACATTTTACGCTTGATGTTTCGGATCGCCTGCGCCTGGTCGATAGACTGGATATGCAGGTTGACGGTCACGGCGTCGTTTAAGTCAAGAAGATCCGCTAAAAGCCGGTCGGTAAGCTCCGGCGCCAAAATCTGCAAAAAGGAGACAGCACCGGAATGATCGCCTACCCGGAATGTCTTTCCATCCTTTGAAAAAGACAGCCCGGATGGGGAAATGAAGTCTTTGGTAGAAAGACCGGTCTTAGGCAGATCCGACCACTGGAAATGAAACTTTTCCTGACCGTCCGGGTGAAGCTGGCTGTGAAGAAGCTCCAGACGTTCCAGTCCGTTTAAGGATCTTGCCTGGACTCCAAGGGTCTTGAAATTTGCCAGCACATCCGTTTCAATGCGTTCCAGACGCATTTTAGCAGTACGCAGGTCATCTGCCTCGATCCCAAAGGTAATGTATTTACGTTTGGTGAGACCGTTATTTCCTTTCTGCAACTGGTTCTTTAACATATCCCCGTATTCCCTGCGGATTCCGTCATACTCGTCGCCGCGGGGAGGGATGTCAATGCTTCTGGTAAAATCCTGCATATTGGCCCGCTGGTTGATAAAGGTAAGCTGCACATGGATCGAGGCGTCGAAGTAATTTAAGAAATCGCAGTAACCCTCGAAGATCTGTGCTTTATCATCTGCCTGTGCAAGCTGATAGTTAATATCAAAAAACTGCACCGTTTTGGTGTAAAGGGTATCAGTCAGCCGGCAGATCCCATCCCGGTACATTTCACGGTAGGGAATGCTCTGCTGGACCGTCTGCGGGGCATCTGCTTTCAGCCCGGCAAAAAAGCCGCCTTTTTTAGACGGCTTGGAACGGGCAGACTTAGTTTTGCCCTGCTTTGCATCGGCTCTGGTCTTTTTGGCCTGCCTGATGTTTTTTTGCAGACGCTTTTCCTGAGCTTCCTGCTGCTTGTTTTTTGGCAATCTTTGTAACCTCCTTCTTTGACATAGATTTATACAGGTTATCCGTCCTGTATGGACGGTCCTTCGGCCAGAGCTTATAACGGAGCCGGTTCTTCAAAATCTTTTCTGCCGGCTGCCCGTCACGCTCATACATGGCGAAGAAGAAAAAGGGCATCATCAGCCCGATCATCAAAAGTACAGCCGCCGAGTTCCCGATCGCCCCGCGGGTAAAGAAATACACCGGAAGGCCGACAAGCCCGGCAAGGCTGAAACAAATAAGCTGGCGCTTCGTCAGATTGAAGGCCAGCTTGGTCTTAACTTTGGTTAAATCCTTTGGTACAGGTACATAAGGCATCTATACACCTCCCATCGTAATATAGTTTCCGGTCCATTAGCGTGCACCAAAATCGCGTACCGCTTTCTCCGCAGCCGGACATTCCCGCACTTCCTGAGCCGCATTTTGCAGCCGTGCCAGGACAGAAACAGCCGGTCCTCTCTGACACAGGTATTCCTGGCTGTCTCGGATTCCGGCAATATTTTCACGAATATCCATATCCACGTCGAACACATCCGAAACTGGCAAAAGCCAACGGTCTGCAAAGTATTTCAAAGGATTCTCAAGCGCCAGCACATCATCCAGCATTTCATCCCCGAACTCAAACTTTGTTGTCAGATAGGAATACGCCTCCTGCATGGCTGTAATTTCAGCAGCTTTTTCAATTAAGGATTCCTTATCCTTTGACATAAGGCTTTCCCGGTAGGCAAAGTAATTCTGTCCCAGTCGTTTCATCAGGAGCGTATATTTGTCCTGTGCGGAAGGCTCGCTTGTGAAATGTTCAAATTTTTGCTCTGCATCAATTTCTTTGAGAAGATCGCAGATCGGGAAACTGTGTTCATGGTTATTTTCTTCCCAACACCATCGGGCTACATCCAACGGGTCCTGAAAAGAAAGAAGCGCCTCTACTTCCGCCGGAGTAAATACATGCTCAACCTTCAGATAATAGTGGAGTTCCGAAAGTCCCTGTAACTCGTAAATACTGCCGATGTTCTGTGCATCCAGCATATCCGCATGAACCTTCAAACACTCGTCCAGCCGTTCCATAAGCAGCCGCTTTGCATCTTGTTCTATCAAAATCACCCCTTTCGCTCCGGCATAGTCAGCGTACAGTTCACTTCATTGCCCCATACATCCCAGCCGGGTGTCTTTTGTCTTGCAAACAGTTCCACTCTGGGCTGATCGCCCATGAGTTTTACGATCTTATCCCGCACCTCGTCCGGTTTCTTGCTGTGCTGCTCAATATGGGAGATCACAAACTGATGGATTCCCGCACATTGGCGTTTCGGACGGCCTCTGGTTGCCAGCAGGCAGACCTCCGCGTTTGAGCGGGTCCAAAAGCCCATGCCATAAAACCAGCTATCCGCTTTCCGGTTCTGTTTGAGCCATAGAAAAGCCAGCGTTTTATATTTGAATCCACAGGCATCGATCACCCGGAAGGCTTCATTGAGCTGCGGGAAGGTCGCCCACAGAAAAAGGGCACTGTCTTTTGCGGCAAGTTCCGATACCGGCAGGGCACAGATTTCTTCAATGCTCATTGTGGGGTAATGGTTTTCCGCAACGCCGCTTCCATGTTTCCTGTCATAATGCCAGGGCGGATCGGCATAGATAATGCCGTACTGTTTCGTTTCCGGCATTAGCGAGCCTGCTCATTCTTAGATGTGGCCGGTTTGGCCGGCTGTTCTTTGACCTTACCGGCATTTTCTTTCAATGCACCGGTCAGGGAAGGTTTTTCCGCTGCTCCCTTTGTCGCTTCAAGAGTTGCCTGCAAATTTTCAATAGCCTGCCCGTACCCATCGATTAAGGCATCGTTGAGCTGCTTGCGGAACTCTGCCGTAACCGGCCAGCAGACATCTTTCCAGTTGCCTCCCTTATCCTGGGTTGCGGGCATATTGACATACAGCCCCTTTTCACTGGAACAGATACGGAAGCCGTCAATCTTAAAGCATCCGCCAATCGTAACATTGGCAAACGCCAGCAGGTTTCCCATTGGGGCGATCGGACGCACGCGGACATCCAGCTTCATGCCGTTTGCCATTTCCGGCGTCTGTGTCTCCGGCGCCATTTTTTCTGTATTGGTTTTACTCATATATAAAATCCTCCTTTTTAGAATTGGTTTTGTTCATGCTATCTTGCATTAAATATGGATTTGGATAACGAACCTGTCTTAAACAGGGCAAAAGCCAGCAGTACCGTATAACCCGCCGTTCCCCAGATCGCGCCGTGCACGTCGCCGGACGATGGGATAGACTGGACCAGCACTGCATAAATGGCAACACAGATCAGGATCAAAAACCCCTGAAAGCCCAGGGCAAAAAGGGAACGCAGATACCCGGTTCCCATTTGTCCCCATTCCCGGTTTGCCATTGTGGAAAACGGGATCGGTGCAAGGCTCACGGTTAAATAAATCTCGATCATACGGCCATATACAATGACAAAGATCACGATGGACAGTACCCACATACACAGATTGATGATGTTGGTTTCCAGCCACAGTCCAATCAGTTCCCACATTCCCATTGCTTCAAGCTGGGTTTTCAGATCAGACAACGCCGCCTGCACATCCAGGTTCCCGTTTATGACACCGGCACTTTGCGACACCACATTTTGGGCCACATCAAAGACCGCCATCACAATCGTAAAACAGTTGGTGAGCAGGTAAGTGGCAACAAAAGTCTTGAAAATCCACTTGAAGATGTTGAATGTATCGAATTCGTGCATGTTGTTCTTTTCGAGAATCATCTGGATCAGTTCATACACCAGAACAAAGGTCAGGATCATGCCCGCAATGGGAATGACGACGGTTTCTGAAAGATTCTGAATCATGGAAAACACGCCGCCATTCCAGCCCTGCGGGGTCTGTCCTACCTGATTTGCCACATCCGCAACCTGATTGTTGACGGAGTTGAAAATACTGGTGTACTGTCCGGTGATCGCATCGATCAGGCCCTCTTTAATCCAGTCTGTTATCCATTCAAACAGACTGCCCATAAGTCAGCCCTTAACCGAACAGGCCGGAAAGCAGCGGGATCAGCGTTGCACCAACCAGAGCGATACCTCCGCCTGCCATAAGCTGCTTGATCCCCTGGGATTTTGCACCTGGGTTATCATTTCCGTAACCTTCGAGAAGGTTTACAACACCCCATGCGCCCAGACCTGCGCCCAGGGCGATCACAAGGATCTTCAAAGTATCAATCGCGCTTGCAAAAAATGCCATATAGTTCCTCCTTTAATTTCAGAAATTTTAATTTGTGATATGGCCGTATCAGGCCGGAAACAAAAAAAGCCGCCGCACTGTTTTTAGAAAAAAATCTGTTTCAAACAGCACGGCGGCATGGGGCAGGAAAAATCCTGCGGTTATTTACTTTTCAGGGAGAATCACGAATCCTCAAAATATCCTCCTTTCATCGTGACAAAAACAAAGCCTGCCGGGGCGTCATGCTTTGACAGGCAGGAACAACTCTATAAAGTCTGGGAAGCCAGATCTTCGGCTGTGACTTCATAATTGCGGTATCGTTCACCGGGACGCATCGGCATCCGGGTAGAAAGAAACTTTTCGATATTAAAAGCGTTCTTCTCATTAAAATCGGAAAGCAGTTTGTAATTTGGGTGTTTGGTTATATCGTATTTCCGGGAGAGGAACGGCCGCACACCCCTGATCTGCAGCAGACATTTGCCCCCGTCCATAACTGCCAGTTCATCCACCGACATCAGGTCCTTTCCCAGCTTTTGAAAATTTTGTCCGTGGGATTCCTGATTTCCCTTTGTGACACTGGTGTTATACAGATCAATAGTCTCTTTCCCTAATAGGGAGTTCCAGCTTTTTAAGGTAGTTTCTTCTTTGCCTCCTAAGAAAAGAGAGGCGTCACAGTTACCGATGATGGTGTCCATGTTATCTTTATACAGGGCTTTGAGCTGGCTTTGCGCCTGCAGCACCAAGCAGGCAGAGATCTCACGGCTTCGGATGGTCGCCATAAGACGCTCCAGGTTCGGGATCTGCCCGATATTTGCCGCCTCGTCGATCAGGCAGCGCACATGGATGGGAAGCCTGCCCCCATATACATCATCCGCCCGCTCGCATAAGCGGTTAAACAAAATGGAATAGATCAGACTGATCAAAAATGCAAAGGTTCCGTCCGTATCACTCATAATAAGGAAAAGAGCGGTCCGTTCATCCCCCAGCATATCCAGATCCAGCTCGTCATACATGGTAATTTCCCTGACTTCTTTAATGTCAAAAGGAGCCAGTCTGGAAGCACAGGAAATAAGGATCGACTTCGCTGTTTTTCCGGCAGCGAGCTTATATTTTTTATATTGACGCAGGGCAAAATGATCCGGGTCTTTCTGTTCCAGAGCGTCAAAGAGAAGGTCAACGGCATTTTTGAATGACTCGTCATCCTCACGGACCTCCATTGCGTTCAGCATTTCTACCAGTGTGGCAAAATTCTGTTCGTTTACCGGAGCTTCATAGTAGATATATCCGATCAGTGCCGTATAAAGCAAGGTTTCTGCTTTGACCCAGAAATCGTCTCCGGCTTTTCCTTCGCCTTTGGTATTGGCGATCAGGGTAGTGACGATCTTCAGAATATCTTTCTCGGAATGAATGTAGGCGAATGGGTTAAAGTGCATACTTTTCTGAAAATTGATCGTATTGAATACCCGTATTTTATAGGGCTCATAGATGATCTTTCCTTTTTCATTACGCATAGGCTTTCCGTCCTTGTCCAGCTTTGGTGTGCCTCGCTGCAACATCTTTCCGCATTCCACAAGGACTGTACCTTTCGGATCGGTGACGACGTAGGAACTGTGCATTTGCATCAGATTGGGCTTGATGAAAAAGCACGTTTTTCCCGAACCTGATCCTCCGACTACCAGTACATTTTTATTTCTTGCATTGGCCGGATTTTTGGGCCGTCCGTTTAACATCAGTCCTTCACTTTGGGTAAGAATGATATTGTTTTCCGGCTTTGGGTCCATAAATGGGGCAATATCGGCTTTATTTCCCCATCTTGCAGAACCATATTCCACATTTTTGCGGTATTTCTTAGCGTCTTTCCCTCTAAGATAGACTGCCAGCCGCATAATGGCTGCACCGCATAAACCAATCAGCCAGTCCATTGCCGCTCCCGGCCACATACTCTGAAACGCAAGGGCAAAGCCTTCGGACAGTCCTAACAGCTTTTGGGAAGCGTCTGCTCCGGGAGCCAGACGCACCGCCTCGCCCAGCTTGGCAAATACCAGAAGGAACAGAATATAAGGCAGATGGAGAATGACCTGTTTTTTCAGTGTTTCTGCATCAATCTTCATCGTTCCGGTCCTCCGTGTTCTTTGTTCTTTACACGGTCACGGCCAAGCGACTGCGCCAGTTCTTTGAACTTATGAAGCTGTGTAAGCAGCGACGGTCTGGTGCTGCGTGTAAGGTCTTTCTTCGTATATTCCTTAAAAGCTGCCGTCAGTGCATCCGCCTGGTTTGCCTTGAAATATACCGTCCATTTTGGGGGATCGGTCCCAAGTTCCTTTTCTATATGGTAGCGTACCTGATGTTTCCTGGCATACCGTTCAAAAGAGCGGATTCGCCCTGAAACTTCAATGGTATTGGCTCCGGGGTCTTTATAAGTCAGCCGCTTCATGCTGTTGCGCCCGACTTTTGGCATTGTGCGTTCCTGTTCCATCTTTTGGAGTACCGCAGCAATAGCCGCACGCAGTACCCGCCCTGACAGTTTTGCTGCCTGTATAGAAACAGAAACCGTTCGTTGTTCGAGATCTTCCTGCAAGAGCATCCTCCTTTCTGATAAAATCGGTATTTATAATATGGAAATAACTTTTTACCGGCTTTCCCCAAGAACCTGCTGTCGGGAAGCGTGTTCAAAGGCTTTTGCTGCCTGATCGACCTGAATTTTAGCATGTTTCAAAAGCGTCTTGATGATCGTAGCCGGGCGTTCCTGTTCCTCCAGATGATCGACCATCCCTTTGCACTCATCCGGGAGGTATTCCGCCATATCTTTCAACACATCGGAAAAGTTACCCATAAAGCCCCAACAGCTATCCGACAGCTCCCCGTTTTTATAAAGCTCAAACCCATAACATTCGCCATGCAGATAGGAATCGTAAGCGGCGACTTCACTGCGCATCAGTGCGTCCGCTTTCTGCCGGATGGCGCCGGTCATCTTGTCAGCGTCAAATTCCTTTAGGGCATCTTCTTTGGAAACATAGATCCAGCCGACCTGTCCGCTGTCCCATTCTGCATGAGGGGCCCTGCCTGAGAAACTTTCTGTACTCATGGCAAGACCTGAGTGGTCGTAGAGATAGAGGGGGAGCATCAGATACTTTTCCGAAATTACTTTCTGCATTGCTTCATCGATCGCCCGTTCCTCTGTCTTTGGTCCATGCCGGAAACGGCTGCTTACAATGTTTACCATCCGTTCATAGCGTTTCATGCCGGCTTCATCATGTCCTACGGTATCTAAATACATTTCCCGCAGGAAGTCGTCTTTGTCCATATAGTTGTGATGGTCGCCCAGCGCATAGCGGGGATGGAAGCATACCATCGTCCCAAAATGTTCATCTACCTCACGGGGAGAGATCAGAATATCGTCCGGCTGCACCATAAGGGCATAAGGTTCATTTACTGCCATTAACATAATTGGCTCCTTTCTTTCTACAAATCCGGGCCGGAATGGTGCATCATCGGTTTTTCCCGGTGTTCATTGGTTGCAGGCTGCTTGACTGCAATGATCTCGCCGGCAATCCTTGCAAATTTTTCAGGGTACTTGAACTGCTCCCCGTATTTCTCCATCAAGTCCGGGGAAAGGTCTGTAAAATCTTCCTCGCCAAGACCAACGATCAGAAAATTCCCGGACACAATATCATAAACGTGGCCGTCATCATCAAAGAGAGCCCGGTTCAGAGGCAGTCCCATCAGCTTGCCTTCATCATTGCAGATCAGAGCCACCGGGTCCTCATACGGATAGACCGCCTGAATGTCTCCACCCACTGCCGCCTGCAAAGATTTCAGACCGCTTTCAATCTCCGCAGCATAAGGGGACTTGCCCGGCTCTACCATTAACACTTTCATAACTGTATATCCTCCTTCTTTTTCATTGCCATACCGGGAGCGGCTGGCGTTTTTTCCTGGGTTTTTGCCACAGAGAGCTTCCCCAGGACGGAAGGCTTCTCTGGTTTTGGGGCGTAAAAATACCGCCCTCCGAAACCTCGGCGGCGGCATGTTCCGTTTTGGTCTGTTCCAGTCCTTCAACCGTATAACCAGGTAAGAGAGTGCCATGAACCATAAAATGACGCTCATATTCTTTCGGAATTGGCGGGGAAATTTCCGTGAATAAATGGGAATAGGCTTTCTTCCGCCCGTCCAGGTATTTTATGGCTGCATTCTTATCTGTATATCGTTTCTGGTTTTGTCCGGCAATCTTTTCTCCATATCCCTGCTTCGGGGAATGAATACGGACTTCCCATGTCACATACCAGGCAACCGGAATACTCTGTTTTGTTTCCCTGTCATATTTCGTATCTTCCCAAATACTGCAGGTCATCTGATAGACCCGGTTGCTGATTTTCTGATCCGCCCTCCAGTTATCGGTGTCTTTCCACTGATTGCCGGTATGTTCAATCTCAGGTGTACGAAGATATTCCAAAGCCCGGTTGATCGTCTGTGTTGCCGCTGCCTGCTGTTCCCACTGTTTTGCGGCAGCCACCACGATTTCATAGGCTTTCTGCTCCCCGTCGATACTTCCCTGGCGCATGGCTTCCAGGCTATCTGTTCCCATTGTGATCAGTGTAGAAATATCCACATTTTCACAAACTACGCTGTGCTCAATTTTAAGCTCCGATCCCGGCGTCAAGTGGTCGCCATACCGGTAGGCATGATAATCTTTATTTTCTTCCAAAATGCTGTTCACCTCCTGCTATATTTCCGGCTCGTGGTTTTTTCTGGAAAACGTCTGTGCCGGTGATTTTTTATCTGCCGGCCTGTTTGCCGCAAGCTGATCCATCACGGAAGGACGGCCGACGCCGAACATGGATAGCTGCCCGTCCGCCGCCTCACGAAGTTCAGAAACAGAGAGGGGAAGCGTTACATCGGCATGGGTCAATAGCTGTTCCCGTTTCAAATCCTGAATGATCTCGTCAAAAACAGCGTTGATTGCACGGCGTTCTTCCCCCACAGGGAAGGCTTTCAATACCTCCATTTCTCCGTCTTTACCGGAAACCAGGGTAAGGGCACAGTCGGCATGGCCTGCCAGATAATCCGATGTGTAGGGCAGTTTGTCCTTGATATAACAGGCAAAGGCTCTGGCTGTCATTTCCACATTGCTGTCCCAATAACCGCCGTCTTTTTCACATTCTTTTCCCATGCGTACCGAATTACGGTAAAAATCAGTTTCCGTCCGTCCAATCTGCGGAGCTTCCTGCGCCTGCATCCCGGAAAGCATACGCTCAAAAATTTCCAGCCGTTCCCGTTCACTTTTGGGAATTACCCGGCCGGTAACATTCTTCTTAAATGCGCTGATCTGTTCCACAGAGCCGGGTTCGCCGGACAAAAATGCTTCCCGCAAGACTGCGTAGGTTTCCATCTGTTCCTCATTGCCATACCGTTTCAGGGAGGCAAGAACCGAGGAATCCAGCCAGCTTGCCGCATTTTTCCGGGTGCGTTCTGTTTGTGCTTCCGTGCGCTTTGCTGCCTGTTCCGGTGTTTCCGGTTTATACTTCATGGTGTCAATGAGTTTTTGGAACGGCGCATAGAGGTGGGGCTGTTCTGACAGCATCCCTTTTGCTCCCATCTTTGTACCAAGATAATCGTCAAGTCCATGCCACCATTCATGTGCCAGGGAACCGGCCCCGTGCATTTTTGTAAGATTGATGACTGTACGCAAAGGTTCATAATGAGCTGCAGCATTGCCACTGCCTCTTGCACCAAAAGCGATAGCAAGTGTTCCCTGATAAGCAATATCTTTATCGCTGATCTTAAGGGCTGACGCCAAATCCTTTAGTGCTTCAAATCCCATGTTAAGGGAGGTCTGACGGTCGTTCTGGTTCATCCAGTTTCCAAACTCGCCGCCACGGAACCCAAATGTATCAAGATAATGCTGTCCGGTGATCTCCACGCCATTCCGATAATCCGGGCCGGTACGTTTGACATGGGCGAGCTGGGGAGGGACAAACCGGATCTTCCCATTTTTGTTCCTGCCTTTGGCAAGTTCCTGCACCCATTTCAGGGCAGCTTCTTTGGTCTCAAAATTGGTCCGCAGGATCGAATAGCCTTTTGTCACATAGTAGGTACCGGGCTTCCAGTCCTCATTTTTAGAATAGGTATGTTTCCCGTCGTTGAAGTGAATCGCATAACCTTTCGGTATTTTCTGCTCTTTGGAAACACAAAACTGTTCCTTTTTTGCTTTCTGAGTAAAGTTGCGCTCAAAATATTCAGCCGAGCGGATCAGCATGGTATTGGACAATTTGTTTGTGATCACGGGATTGTCCTGTCCCTTTTTCGTTGCCCGGTAATGGATTCCGCTTCCCCAGCCCTGTACCTTTTCTAAATATCCATTGTCAACGAAAAAGCGGTCATAGGCTCTCACAGCATCCTCCGCAGTACGGACATCTGAAAGCACTGCCTGCAATTCCCGAACTGTTTTTATATATTCCTTTTGTCTCGCGGTCCGTTTTTCCGGGGTGTCATCCGTGCGGTAATACTGAGGGGAAGCGTTTAAGCCGTCCCTCGCTTTTTTGATAAAATAGACCACGCCAAGAGGAATCCCTTCCTCCAGTATGGCTGCATAGTCCGGCTTTTTCCAGACATTATCCTTTTTCACAAATTTTTCGGCTTCGCGCTCATTCATGGCTTCCAGATCATCTGCATACAGCCCGCGGTCTTTCCACAGATCTTTTTTAGCACCGCCGATCTTTTCGCCGAAATCTTCATGCACTCCTGCCAATCTTCATCACCTCCAGTCAGTGTAAAATTCTTATCGCTCCGGGGCAGGGCGACGTTCTTCGTTTTTGTGAAGTTGTGGGAGGTTTCCTGTGAGCCGGTCAGTTTCCCTGCGGATCAGTTTGTCCAGAGCGCCTAAATCCTCCGGTGCAATGGCAAACTCCCGGTAATTTTCATACCACAGGCCCGTAGAGATTGCCGCGATGGGCGCAATTTTCTCCGAACCGGATGGAAGAAGGCGATACACAGGGGCTTCGTCATAAAGAAGCATCTGCTTTGCCGTTCCCTGTGGTATGCGGTACTTATCCATATCCGGGTTCTGGGCTGCCTCCATATATTGCATATTCAGGCGTTCTTCTAAATCCTGGGGCATATAACGAAATGCCTGATCCATCCACTGTCTGAACATCGTGGAATAGTGGTACTGCCATTCCGTAACTTGATTCGGGGCATAAGAAAATCCCCAGCTTTTCAGAGCATCTTTTTCGTAAAGCTCCATTCCAGTCCATTCTTTCAGGCTGACCGTAGCCACTGAACCATCTTTGCGTTCGATATTGACGCCGCAGGGATAGAGGATATTTCGTTTTATATCCTGCCGCAGCGTGTCTAAATCCATCATCAGGACATCTCCGTACAAGTGACCGCCCTCTCTGCGATCCGTATGAAACAGGAAAGCCCTCGCTCCGATAAACTCCGTTGTTAAGATCATTTGATGAAGATCTGCCGTAGAACAATAAGCAAACAAAGCGTCGGAAAGCCACATGTGATTTTTCCCCATGATGGCAATGGAATCAGCCCCGGCATTTGTCGCCAGAGAACGCATATTGAATTCGCATTCCCTGAGAAAATCTCCGGCAAAAATATGGAGCTCATACGCAAAGACGGATAAGTCTGTATCGCGGATCAAATGAATCTGCGGTAGTGGTTCCTGATCCAATCAAATTCCTCCTTTCATGTGAAGCAGCTCTTTGACCTGCTCATTTTCCGCAAACGGCTGGCTATCTGTCCCCGCCATTTAATCAATCCCTCCCATCTGCCGGTAGCTGCCCGCCGGCAATCTTGCCGACAATCTCCGGACCGGTTTCATAAATCTGCATGAGGCGTTTTGCTGTGCCGCAAGGCTGTGCAGCTCCGCTAGTCCAAAGACGCACTGTGGATGGGGCAACATTCATCAAAAGCGCAAAGCCCTTTTCGTTCATGTCCAGCTTTTTCATCAGCGATTTAACCATATCGGGGCCGTAGTCTGGACACCGGGAAGCCTCGGCAATCATCTGCAAAGCGGTATTTTCAATTTTTTTCATTTTCAAATCCTCCTGTTATTTGTTTTCCAGCCTTATGCCGGGGCAAAGCTGATCTGGTTGTGTTTCATCCTTTTGGCAAAATCCGGCAACGAATAATTTACCCCGTCAATTTCTGCATGGGTGTCATCCAGACGATGACAAACAGCAAAGTGCCTGTCCCCGTTTCCATAGAACAGGCAGAGTAAACCATTGTCGGGAATGGAAAACAGCGCTTTTCCGGCGCTGTCTGTAAAGCAGATATGTTGAGATCCATTCATGTTGAAATCCTCCCTAAATTGAAACAGCCGCCTCTTTTGGGCGGCGTTGGTGCTGGCTGGTTTGCAGTTGTTCCCGAACCTCCAGCAATTTTTCATTGTAATCTTTTCCCATCCGGGGAGGGTTGACACTTACCCGGATATGACGGAAACGTTTATCCTCGTGGAGCATGGTCTTGATTTTCCGGGCATTGACAAATCCGGCAAGATCGTGGTCCATATAAAGGGTAACACGCCGGATCTCCGGGTGGCGTTCCAGAAAAGAAGTCAGCGCCACATGGGAAGTACCTCCCAAAGACAAGCGGTAACCATTCCATTTCCATCCCTCCAGCTCTTGAAGCGTTGCATGGGAAAGCGCATCAAGAGGAGCTTCAAAGACTGCCACATGCCGGCTACCCGGACTTTGCGGGGGATAACAAAAGTTATATCCTTTGTCGCTGCCATAGACATCCTTTTTGAGATTGCCGCCGATACTGCGCATACAGGCGAACTTCGCTTTCCCGGAATCATCTTTCCCTACAAATACACAAACCGGTTCTCCATGATACCGGGCTTCGTAAAAAATCCCGGCTTGTAAACACTGGCGAATGACTTCTGAGCTGATCCCCCGTTTCTGCAAATAGGAGACCGCAGCGGTCGCGCAACGTCTGGCCCAGGGGAGAGAGAATGCTTTCTTTTCCGGTTCTTTTGATACCTGTATTTCTGCCGTACTTCGGTAAGCCGGTGTATTTCGGATTTCGCCACCTACCAGAGCATGAACCGCATCCACAAGACCATATCCCCGAATCTGGATCAGGTAGTCCAGCGCATTGATACTCCGTCCACGGCTGTTCCAGTACCAGTACCTTTTCCCGGTCACATATACCAGACTGTCATGTTCCTTATGCCGGAAATTAGGTCCATCCCGTTTCAGCACACCGGGTTCATGGAACTGCAGGTAAGTAAACAGATCAGCTTCCCGCGCTGCCTGAATCTGTTCTTTGGTTACGCCGGGCATTGTACCGGCACAGTGATTCTTTTCATCGTGCTTTGCCTCCTTCCTGTGATGGAATGAAAAAAGACACCCAAAGGTGCCTAACAGCCGTACAGATCGTGATTGACCTCGGCACGGTAATAGCTGTCCATTGTAGCCGGGGCATTATACAGCGCCGCCAGCAGATATGCTTTGATATTTCCGACCTTCGTCGCGTTCTTGTCGATACAGTCAAAGACATACTCTAAGTGACCGGAATTGATCTTCAGGAACCGGCTCTTGACGATCTCCCGCGGAAAATCATCTCCGGCGATGCGTATGTAAGGGCGTTTCGACAAAATCACTTCAAGCATAAGTTCAAGGGTTTCGTCCAGACGTTCCCTGCCATACCGTAAGACCAGTAAGTCATATTCGATATTTTCTTTGATGATTTCACGATATGCTTCTATCAGCTCTATCCGATCCATCCCATCCGTGCGGTTCGCCGCTTCCGGCTCTGCCGGATAGATTGATGGATAAGTTATTGATTTATCTTTTTTTGATTTTTTTGTTTTTAATGGATTAGTATTTAATTGTGCCGGATTTTCCTGTTCAGGTTCCGCCTGTTTAGGTTTTGCCTGTTCAGGTTTTACCTGTCTTGGATTTTCCCGTTTAGGTGAAAGCCCTATGTTTTCGGTACTTACAGGCTGCTCATGGATCGTATATTCAATGTCTCCCAACTGCCCGTTATCATAGCGGAGGCGCTGTCTGGTGAGATAACCATGCCGCTCCAGTTCCTTCAGGGCAGTAGTGATAGAATCCACACCGTCCTTGCAGATATGGGCGAGTCCCTTCGTGGTATAATCCCAATCTTCCGGCAGCGACAACATAAGTGATAAAAGCCCCTTTGCCTTTAAGGACAACTCCGTATTGCGCAGATGGTGATTGCTCATTATCGTAAAGTCCTTTGTTTTCTCTACACGGAATACTGCCATTGTATCGCCTCCTTTCTTCGACTATTCCGTTACAAGGCATGATCCCTGCGGTCATAATGGAGATGACCGTCAGAGACCTTCGCATGGTTTTTCAGTTTCACTTCGCCCCGTTCCTGGCTCTCTAAAAATTTCTGATAGCCGGCATCTGTAAGGAACAAGCGCATCTTATCGCCTTTGTCGCCAACAGGGGAATCGTAAGACAATACATCAAAGACGATCATGTGCTTTACTTCTGGATCAAAGCGTTCAAGTGCCATGATGTCATGCCCCTTCAATTTTTCTGCCCCTGATTGTTGTCTGGCCTCGGCGATCTTTTCTCCAATCGTCCGGGCTGGATAGGGCAGACGGTAATTCTTCTGAATATCTTTTACCAAGTCCATGCACTCTGCATTTGACAGAACACGAAGTTTTGCCATAAGACCTTCTGCCGCCTCCCGCTGTTCGGAATTATTTGAATACCGCACGGTCATATAAAGTTCATTCAGGATCTTTGTCTGATAATCGCCCTCCACTTGAAAGAGCAGCTTTTTTTCCATTTCGTTTAATTCCATGTGGATCTCCTTTCTCTCGAAAATGAGTATGAAAAAAGGGCGTCCACCTATAAAAGTGAAACGCCCACGGCAACCAGCGGTCAGACATAAAGCCGGACCGCTGGCACTATTAAATTTTGTCGTTAATAAAACAGCCTCCTTTTTTCTTTATAGTTTTCGTCAATTTTCAACTTGGAAAAGGAATTGAATAAAAGACGACAAACGCTCAAACCCCTTGAAAATAAAGGCTTTTTCTGTTTGTCGTTATTATACCGTAACGGCATTCACATGTAAGTTTGCTTATTGAGATGGGTTTTGATGCGGTAGCAATTGCTGATCGTGTTGGACATGAAAGCATTGATATTACTTACCGATATGCACACTTGTTCCCATCTAAACAAGGCAAAATAGCAAATCGTTTAAATATAGAAAGGGGAAATTTCACGTATGAGTAAAAAAGTATTCGATACCCAAGGAAGATGGCGAAATAAAATTGTTGCTTTCCGTATGTCACCTGAAGAAAATGCAATGCTTGATGATCTAGTTTCATTATCAGGATTGAGCAAACAGGAATATTTAATTCAAAGAGTCTTACAAAAAGATATTACTGTGAAACCAAATCCTTATGTTCATAAATGCTTAATAAAACAATTACATTATTTTATTAACTTGTTGGAAAACCAAAGCTTTATGGAGCTGAATAATGATGACTATGAGGTTATGAAGTTTATGTTGAAAATCATTAGTGGGCTAACCGAGGAAAACTCAAATGTCTGAATATATTAATGGCAGTGAGCTTATAAATGTAGTTACAACACCAGGTGAGGAAGTTGTCAAAGATTTTCTACCCATTGGTGTAACAATATTAGGTGCACCACAGAAGATTGGCAAAACATTCTTCTGTTTACAGTTAAGTAATGCAATAGCTAGTGGTGATGAGTTTCTAGGACATACTGTTCAGCAAGGTAGAGTGTTATATTGCGCATTAGAAGATACAAAGGAAAAGATTAAGAAGCGTTATGAATTATATGGTTTTCAAGCGAGTGAACAAATTGATTTCATATTTAACAATAGTATTCATAGTTTTGATATTAAATATGAACTTGACTATTTTCAAAAAAAATATAAGAATATACAGCTTGTTATTATAGATGCATTTGCTAAGATAATAGATAAAAATACGGAAGCTAAATATCTTTTAGAATATGATGAAGTGTCAAAGATCCATGATATGGCACTTAAATATCATTTGGTAATTCTTCTAGTAACTCATGTAAACAAACATATTGATTATTTAAATCCCTTTGACAGTATTTATGGGAGCAGAGGAGTAACCGCTGCAGCAGATGGCATGATGGTCATATTAAAAGAACAGGATGTATTGGAAAGTAAGAAATTATATGTCATAGGGAAAGATATTCCTGAAGAAAAATTATCTTTAAAACAAGACAATCACTTAACGTATTTTGTTGTTGAAAATGATGAACATGAACAAGCAGATGAAGAAGATATTACTAAAGTTATTCATTATATTGTTAAGAAAAAGAAATATTATGGAACGCATGAAAACTTATGTGCAGTTTTAAACTTGAAAATTACAAGTAGAAAACTATCAAGTAAAATAAAGAAATACAAGAGCGTGTTTGATGATAATTTTATTAAAATAAGTTATCCCCCTAGAAAAGCAATGGCAAGATTAATTGAGATGGTGTATGTTTGTAATGACGATATGACGATTGAGGAAGTGTTTGAGGATGATACGTCATACCGTCATTAAAGACTATGTCTTGTATGGTAGCAAGCACTGAATTGTGGGGACACAATTCGCTTGTTGCTGATACACAGTACCAGCAAGCATTGGATTTGGATAGCCAATCCAACATTTAGGGGAACCCTAACACCCTGTTAAAAAATAAAGATAATGGAGGAGTAAACATGAACATAGAATATGAAAAAGTAGGCGAATATTATTTGCCAAACTTAACGGTAAAGGAAAAGAAAATATATTTATCAAAATATGGCAGAATAAAGTTGCAGTATATGAAGAAATATCAAAAAATACTTTATACAAATTTGCTAACAAGTGGTGACTTGTATGAATATCTTGAAATGATCGATTATCAAGCAAATGCATTACATGATAAGCTGTTGGTTGATATGAAAAGGCAAAGAAATATTACAGAAGCATTAAAAGAAGAAAATCAAATGTTATGGATACAGGAGATGAATAATATTGGTGCCGGTATTAATGAAATTATCTATAATGAATATATATACAATTAAGAGCAAATAAGCTCTTTTTTCTTTAGATTAATGGAAAAAGTAATTAAATTAGTTTCAGAGAACAAAAAAATTACCATTTAGCAATAAAATCTCTACTATTCACATTTAATTAGCGTTATAATATATAAGAGTATGGAAAGATGGGGGTATGAATTTTGGAAATCGTTAGGACAAGTGTTTTGAATTACTGATTGATAAAGGTTTAAAAAAAGTGAATTTGCTAAATTATGTGGAATAAGTACTCCCACTCTTGCAAAACTATCAAGAAATGAGTGTGTTTCTATGGATGTTCTTATAAAAATATGTAAGAATTTAGACTGCAATTTTGGAGATATTGTAGATTATATAAAAGAATAAATGTAGTGTTAGGAAGGATTGATTTGATGAAATATTATTGCCTAAATTGCAAAATTTATATAGATCATAGCACAACGAGCGATTGCCCCGTTTGTGGCTCAAGGATGATTAACCAAACTAAAGTATATTGGTCAAAGAAAAGTAATGTACCAGTTGTTTTAGACATAGATGAAGTAGATGATGATCTATTATATATTTCATCTGATATTCGTCCAGTTTTTCCGGAAGAAAGATTGTTAATAGAAATATTGTGGAATGAACCTTTTAAATATAAAAAATCATCAGTATGGTGTGCACAAGGTGGTACGTATATCATTGATGGTAAAAAGAAAAAAATAGTAGTGAAGGATTTAAGAAATGTAGATGCTGAAAAAGTTAGAAAAGAATATTTAGAGTTGAATAAAGACAATGCTGATAATAGTTTTGATACTTTTATTCAACAGTTTCTTATTTTAAATCAGCAAAGAATAAATACTTTGGATGATGAAGCGTTAAAATATATAAATGTTCAATCAGAAAATTATGATTTTAAATCAACTTTTGTATCATTTAGTGGTGGAAAAGATTCAACTGTGGTGTCCGATTTGGTTATGAGAGCTTTAGGTACACCAAAAGTAATACACATCTTTGGAGATACTACATTAGAATTTCCTGAAACATATGAATATGTGGAAAGATTCAAAAAAACAAATCATAGAATGACTCCAATGTTCAATGCGAAAAATAGAGAGAAGAATTTTTATGATTTATGTGAAATAGTTGGTCCTCCGTCACGTGTTATGAGATGGTGTTGTACTGTTTTTAAGACTGGAGCAATCACACAATATACAACTAAAATGTTTAAAAGCTCGAATAGAATTTTGACATTTTATGGAATTAGAAGAGCTGAATCGGTAAGCAGAAGTAAATATGATAGGGAATCTGATAGTCCTAAAATTGCAAAACAGCGTACGGTAGCACCAATTATTGATTGGCTAGATATTGATGTTTGGGCATATATATTAAACAGAAAAATCGATTTTAATTCTGCATATAAAATGGGATTCGCACGTGTAGGATGTTGGTGTTGCCCGAATAACTCTGGTTGGTCTGAATTTTTATCAAAGATACATCATCCTGAGGAATTTTATAAGTTTAGAGACATATTGTTAAAAAATGCTGTAAACATCGGTAAACCTGATCCGGATGAATATGTTGATTCAGGAGCATGGAAAGCCAAACAAGGTGGTAATGGGATTGAATATGGTAAACGACAGGTTGTGAGTTTTAAACCATGTGCTACTGAAGAAAATGCATTTAATTATGAATTGAAAAAACCAATAGATAAAAATTTATACGAACTTTTTAAACCTTTTGGAACCTTAAATTTTGATCTAGGTAATAAAAGATTGAATGAAGTTTACGTACTTGGAAAAGATAATCAAGTCCTATTAAAGTTTCAAGGAAAAATTGGAGACAAAAAATTAAAAGTTACTATAGTTAATTTACCGTTAGCAAAAGCAAAAACAATTAATGATGCTGAAGGTAAAGTGAAGTGTCAATTAACTAAATTCCAAATGTGTCTTAATTGCTCAGCATGTATGCAAGTATGTAGATTTGGAGCTATTAAGATTAAATATGAAAATGGAAC
This sequence comes from Clostridium sp. DFI.1.208, assembly GCF_024463855.1. Classification (NCBI taxonomy): domain Bacteria; kingdom Bacillati; phylum Bacillota; class Clostridia; order Eubacteriales; family Clostridiaceae; genus Clostridium; species Clostridium sp. DFI.1.208. The sequence continues at coordinate 131,833 of NZ_JANGCA010000007.1, forward strand.
TTTGGATTATAACGTTGATGAAAGTAAGTGTGTACATTGTTTTGAGTGTATTAATCATTTTTCATCAGGATGTTATCTAAAGAAGATTTTGAAAACAAAGAACCAGAAAAAGGAGTAGGTGAACTTGGTGAAAACTAGATTTAAAGGACATGAAACATTCTTCTTTAGAGAAGGGTGGTTACAAAAGGCATTATTTGAAATAAATGCTAATAGAAATTTAGAATTATTCTCTGGAAATAACGGAATTGTAAAACTTGGTGTTGGAGCAAACATGGTTAAATCTATCAAATATTGGATGTTAACAAGTGGAATCCTTCAATATAAAAACAGAGAATATGAACTTACGAAATTAGGTGAAACAATTGCAATAAATGATGTTTATTTAGAGAACATATTTTCACTATGGATTATCCACATTAATTTAGTTCGTAATTATGAAAATGCTACTACTTGGAATTTGTTTTTTAATGTTTTTAAAGGAGAAATCTTTGAATCGGCTGATATTAAAGATGTTTTAAGCGATTATTTGAAAAGTCATGATATTAAGTTTTCTGAGAAATCACTTGATACTGATATAAATGTTTTATTAAATATGTATTCAAAGAAAAATGAAAATGATGATCCTGAGGAAAACTATATTTGTCCATTATCCAACCTAGGGCTTATTAAGTACTCACGAAAAAAATATCAACGATCGTTACCAGAATTGAATACTGTTAGCGAATATTTAGTTCTTTACGTCATTCTTTTATTAATCGAAGATAAAGGTGAATCTTCTAATCGTTCGATTAGTATTTCTGATTTAGAGAAAACGAATAATTCATTAGTATCTATATTTAACTTTAATAGAATAATTATAAATGAATATTTAGAGCAACTTGCTTCAATGGGATACTTAAGGATTGAAAAGACTGCTGGATTGGATATGATCTATGTAACATGTGACTATTCTCCAGATCAAATAATAGAACTGTATTATGAAGGGGAGAAATAAGTATGAAATTTGACGAATTAATAAATATTGATGCTAATTTTCAAAACTCAATTAATATCGGTTTAGATTTATCGGATGATGCAAAGGTGAATGCGTTTATTCCAACTACAACTGGAATAGATTTTCTTTCTCATTTTTTATCTAATGTTGAAAACGACGATGGGGATCATTCTTCGATGATTATCGCACCTTATGGTAAGGGAAAATCACACTCAGTTTTAACATTGCTAGCATTACTAAAAATACAGATTATAAAAAATATGATAAACTTTTAAGTAAAATTTCAATTGCAAGTAATGATTTGTATAAACAGATAATTAGGTTAGAAAATAAAAAATATTTTCCGATTATTATTTCAAATACAAGAGGAACACTAAATCAAGCACTTCTATATTCTTTGCAAAAAAGTTTAAATAATGAAGGAATAGATAATTTAACTGTTGATAATGATTTTATTCAAGTAATAAATCGAATTGAAGAATGGAAGAAAAATTACCCAGATACATATGTTTCGTTTGAAAATGAATTAAAGGCAAATAAGATTAGCATAGAAAAATTTGCAAATGCGATTAGAACGTATAATGAATCTGCATATAATATGTTTAAGAGGATTCATAAGAACATACTATCTGGAGCTGAATTTGTATCACAAAATTCATTAGAGGTAGTTGATTATTATCGAAAAATAGCAAATCAATTAATTAATAATTACGAATATGATGGTGTTTATATAGTCTTTGATGAATTTAGCAAATTTTTAGAATCTAGAGACGAAAAGACTATATCTAATGATATGAAAATCATTCAAGATTTGTCCGAGTTGTGCAATAATTCTAAAACTGAAAATATTTATTTGCAATTAATCATGCATAAACCTATTAATGATTACTTAAGTGTTGATAAACGCATAAGAAATGCTTTTAAAGGTATAGAAGGAAGAGTAAATGCATATTATTTTGTATCATCTTTAAAAAACTCTTTTGATCTAGTTTCTAATGTAATAACTAAAACGAAAAATTATTCACAGGAAAAGAAAAAGTTAAAAGACTATTCTGAAGAAGTGTATAAAAAAATGAGTCAATTGCCTCCATTTTATTCAAATTTTACACAAGAATATTTAGAAAAAGAGATGTTTGATGCGTGCTTTCCATTGCATCCATTAACAGTATATTTGTTGATTAAAATTAATGAAAAAGTTGCTCAAAACGAAAGAACGTTGTTTACATTTTTATCAAAGGATACACAAAACTCATTACCATTTATAATGAATAGAGATATAGATGCACATATATTATATCCTGATGTCATTTTTGATTACTTTTTAAATCAATTTCTAGAAGAAAAAGATAATGTGAATATTCAAAAGATTGCAACAAATTGTATAAGTGCAATTTCTAATACTAGTAAACCAATAGAAGCATTAATCATTAAGACTTTATCACTTTTATTGATTATTAATGAAAAGGATATATTGCCTTCTAATGGAAGTGTATTAGCATCATCATTGATGATTGATAGTTTTGAATGTGAATCAGTTATTAATAACTTAGAAAATAAAGGAATATTGATCAAGCGTCTTGGAGGACAGATTCAATTTAAGATAAATATGGATCTAAACCTAAATGGATCAATTGATAATTTGATTAATACAAAATTATCAAGAGTGAATGTACCTTTAGAATTATCAAAAATTGAGGATAGCAGATTTATATATCCTAGAACATACAATATAATTAATTCTATTACTAGATATTTTAGAGTAGAATACATCAACGAAGATGATTTTTTTTCTTTGGATAGTGTGAATTATTATTTTTCTGATAATTATGCTGATGGTTTAATAATGTATATTCTTCGAGGAGAAGATGATAGAAGCAAGCAAATTTATAAAAAGGTGAAAGAAATAAATGAGGATTTATTGGTTTCAATTTATCCAACAGAATACAATGATTATTCATCTGTTGTAAAAAGATATATGGCAATCAAACTTCTCATTTCAGACAATGAATTTATTGATAATAATATTTTAGTTAAAAAAGAACTAGAATTATTAATGGATGATGTAAAAGAAGAACTTGATGAACTTGTTAATATGGATTATTCTCTTTCTTCTACAACTAATAAATTATTCTGCTCGTATAACAAATTTGAATTAGATGAAAATAAGCGAATGATATCAAAAAATAGAATCCTTGGTGATATATTTTCACATGTCTATTGTGAATATCCTGCTAAATTTAATCTAGAATTGATTAATAAAGAAAATGTAAAAGGTAGTTATAGAAACGCAAGAGAAAAGGTTGTAGATAGCATTTTAAATAACAAATTGACATTCGACAATCTAGGAACTTCTCCTGAGGATACTATCACAAATTGTATTCTTATAGAAAGTGGTATATATAATGGCACTGAAACAACTCAAGTAAAAGCAATTTTAGAAAAAATATTCAACTATTTAAGTGGTGAGACAGATAACTTTGGAGTGATTTATTCTGAACTAATTAAGCCTCCTTATGGAATACGTAAAGGAATTATGCCAATTTTATTGGCTTGGCAGATAAATAAATTAGGACAATGTATTTTGATAAATTACAAACAACAAGAAGTTGAATTAAATGCACAATTGATAGAATCAATAAATGAAGATCCTAATAATTACAATTTCACTATTGATGAAATTAGTGCTTCTAAGATTTCGTATTTAGATTCGCTAGCTAAATTATTTGAGTGTGAAATAGGAACAGATGTAGGAAAGAGCTATAGTGGTATAACTAATTCTGTAAAAAATTGGTATGTTTCATTGCCAAAATTTACTAAGCAGATGATTGGTATTGATGAAATAATTTCTTCAAAAAAACACAAGCTGTTAAAAAAACAGTTGAGTCAAACTAATATCAACGCTAGCGAATTCATACTGTTTACATTACCCAAAGTATTTAATACAAATGAATTTGATAAATTAGTTGATCAATTTGCTAAATTGAAATCAGTATTAGATAAATATTGCCAAGATTACTTATTAGTTTTAAAAGCTTCAATCAATAGTTATTTGGGTTTTGATGATAAGACGACATTAACTCAATCTTTAAATTATTGGTTAAGTAAAAATAACAAAGTTCTGTCAAAAACAGTTCTTGAACCATATGAGAAGGAATTCATTAATGTTTGTAATACATCTCAAAATGATAATGAGTTAACACTTATCAATAAGGTTGCATATTGCTTCACATCGTTATTTATAGAAGACTGGTCTAACGATACATATGATTTATTTGAACAGCAACTTCAAAAAATTAGTCATCTTACCGATGCGAATAATGAAAATGACGGACAAAATTCAATTAGCATTACTGTAGATGGCGAGACAATTGTCAAAAGATTTAATAATGAAGACAATGATGCATTTGAATTAATAGAAAATTTTATTGATGGAACTATTGAAGATTATGGAGATTTATTAAACAACGAACAAAAAATAGCGTTGTTGGTAAGAATTATGAAAAAGTACTTATAGTACTTAAGGAAGGAGAAGAAGTATGATTTATTTTGATAATGCTGCTACCACTTTCCCTAAACCAGAATGTGTTTATGAGGAATTAGATAGTGCGCAAAGAACTCTTTCATTTAATGCAGGGAGAGGATTGTATCCTAGTGCTGAAATGGCTGGAGAAACTATCGAGAATGCTAGAAATATTCTTTGTAAATATGCAAATGCAAAAGAATTAGTATTTTCTTCTTCTGCTACACAAGCTTTAAACTTCATTCTTTTTGGATTAGACTTAAACGCTGGGGATGTGGTCTATTGTTCGCCATATGATCATAATGCAATAGTAAGAACGCTTAATGAAATAAAAAAAGTAAAGAGTATTACTATAAAACATATTCCTCTTAATGAAGATTTGGCGATTGATTTGGATAGATTTAAATTCGACTGTTTAATTAATAAACCTAAAGCGATGATTTGTACTCATGTTAGCAATGTTACTGGATATATTTTGCCTATAAAAGAATTGGGTGAAATATCTAAGAGTATTAACTCTATATTTATTGTTGATGGTGCACAAGCATTTGGATTGATTCCAGTAGATATTGTAGATTCGAACATTTCTTATTACGTATTTGCTGGACACAAAACAATGTATGGTCCTTTTGGTGCTGCGGGTTATTTATGTGAACAAAACAAATTAAAACCAACTTACTTTGGAGGGACAGGAAGTGATTCATTAAATGTTGAAATGCCATCAAACGGACACTTAAGATATGAGCCATCAAGTCAAAATGTTGTAGCTATTAGGGGTATGGTAAAAGGTTTTGAATGGATAATATCTAAGAAAGCTTATGAACATGAACAACTATTGGTTGATTATGCAGTAGAAAAATTAAAAGAAATAGATGGGATTAAACTTTATCATAATGATAAGTTGTTACAGGTTGGAATTTTGTCATTTAACTTAGATGGCTACGATAGTGAAGATTTATCGAAGATTCTTGGAGAGGAGTATGAAATAGCTGTAAGGGGAGGCTATCATTGTTGCCCATATATACATGATTATTTGGAATCGAAAGAATACTTAGGGACAGTTAGAGTAAGTTTTAGTTATTTTAATACTAAAGAGGAAGTTAATTTGCTGATTGAGGCAATAGAGGATTTACTATGAGTTTAAAAAATGTTTCTGATATAAAACTTGAATATAGAACTTTAGCTGATAATGTTGTAGATGATTTTTACGTTCCTTGCTTAAAAGAGGCAAAAGTTTATAAAAGAGCAGTAGGATTCTTCTCTTCTTCAATTCTTTTGCAAATATCAAAAGGACTTGGATCAATTGCAAAAAAGGGTGGAAAAATTAAATTGTTAGTGTCACCTAGACTTTCTAAAGATGATTATGAAGCAATAGAAAAAGGGTATAATCTAAAACAACTTGTAAGTGATAAATTTGAGAAAGAATTCGATGAAAATGTAATTTTTGAACAAAAAACAGAAAGATTTACGTTGTTATCTTACTTGATTGCACAAAATATTTTAGAAATTAAAGTAGCTGTTGTGGAGAATGAATCAAGTGATAATGCAATGTATCATGAAAAGCTTGGTATCTTGGTTGATGATGAAGATAATATAGTTGCATTTTCAGGTTCGGCTAATGAATCTGATCATGCTTTTAATCTTAACTATGAGTGTATTGATACTTTTTGCTCTTGGAGTTCAGATGATTCGTTTGAAAGATGTCAAAATAAAGAATTCCGTTTTGATTTAATGTGGGAAAACGATGAGAAAGGTCTTATAGTACTTCCGTTTTCGGATATTATTAGAAAAAAATTATTGAGCTACAATAATTATGATATAGATTTTTCTAAATTAGATAATGAATTAAAGGAAATTCATAAAAAAAAGAGAATGAAAAATGTTTTTCCTACATTGGATAACGTTGGATTATATGATTATCAGTTAGAAGCAATTGATAATTGGAACTCCAATAATTATCGAGGAATATTTGATATGGCTACCGGAACAGGTAAGACATATACCGGGTGTGGTGCTGTTGTTAGATTGCTGAATGATAAAAAAAGATTAGTGACAATAATTTGTTGTCCATACATACATCTTGTTGATCAATGGGTTGAAGAGGTTAAGGAGTTCAATATTGATTCAATAAAATGCTATGGTGGTATTAAATACAGAGACAAATTAGAGAGACAATTATATAAATTTAAAAATAAAAGAACAGATTTTGTTTGTATAATTATTTCCAATAGTAGTTTTATAGACTCTAAAAATCAAGAACTATTCAAAATGAATATAGAAAATACATTATTACTTGTTGATGAGGCTCATAATTTTGGTGCACATAATTTTATATGAAATTTTATATTTAATTTTAGATTATCCGCATAAACACTACACTTTTAAACATTTTGAGGTATAGGAAATACTCATTTTACCACAGATTTACCACGATTGAATGAGCCTTGATATGATGATAAAACGACAAAGGGAGATAGCACAAATAACTGTGCATCTCCCTATATTTTCTTTGTTTATTCCGTTGATTACTTCATTTGATTTCAAACTTTAACGCTTTTTTATATCTCGTTTTTAAGTCCTATCATAGATTTCACTCCTAACAATTTATTTTTCCAGTAATATTAAACATCCCAAAGGTAAATACATAAACAGTAATGATAACCGTTGCCATAAGCCTTCAAAGGCTAAAACTGTATTTTTGTAATTAGGCTTATCTCCCATAACAAAACATGAAAAACACAATATTGCTAATATGAAACACCCTATGTTGAAATAAAAGAATTTAATGTTATTTATTTTATATGCATAAATTCCTAGAAAAAGTGGTGCAAATGCTAAGCACATAAAACCAATAACAGAACCATACCCATGTATTTTTTCTGAAAGAGTAGCAAGACTTTTTACTTCCCCAACAGGGAATAAACCAGAAAGAATACACCCTCCGATTGCATAAATCAACAATATTACAAAAAGTGTTACTGCAATCAGTTTGGAACTCTCTGAAATAATCGCATATACGTTGAAATCAATCACTATTAAGGTAATTCCAAAGACTACCAGCCACGCATTGTATATAATATGTAGCGGAGCCTTACTATTCCCGAGAACGCTCATAACTTGTATTAAATGATTATACCCTTTATATGCTGGAGCTAAGATAAAAGGAATAAGTAAATCTAAGATGAAAACTATTGGCAATATAGTCATAATGCTATTTTTCATCTTCTATACCGTTACTTAATTTACCAAGTCCTTTTAATATTTTCACAGCTAATTCTTTCATAACGTCCGCTTTTACAATCGCTATCCCTTGTTCTTCATCGCCCAACACTAATAAGGTATCCCCTGATTTAATATCAAAAATCTGTCTTGCTTCTTTTGGAATAACAATTTGTCCTTTTTCCCCTACTTTAACTGTTCCAAATATATGTTGTCCTTTTTTCATTGACATTTTCACATCTCCAATCTAACATTTCTATTTTGTTATACTTTTCATACTTGCAATAAAAATATAACAAAAATAATAAGACCTGTCAAGTTTAAAGAAGCGTGTACCTATAAAAGAGATACACGCCTTACTTTGCCAATTATCCGACAATCTTCCAGTTACTATCCTTATGTAATACAAGTTCATACTGCAATACCTGCGTCGCCTTTGTCTGATTTATCATAAATTAGCTTTTATCCCTTTCTTCCTCTTGGCTACCCACCACAGTCAAGAAAAAGCCCTGTCAAGAGCCTTGCCACCATTGGTGGTGCTTTGCACTCTTTACTGGGCTTTTTGTTTGCTGTATCTTCCATGCAAGAGGAAAATCAAAGACCTCTGTTCCATTTCGCCTTTAGATAATCTTCATAGTCCGCTTCATTAAAGTCTAATTGTGGCGAAGTGTCTGGTATGTTGTTTCTGTTGTCAATATCTGCAAGTTGACGGAATATCCAGTCAGCATAAGGGTCGTGGTATTTGTATTCTTTCAGTTGTTCTCTGTATCGGTCTAACCCTCGCATTTCCTTATGCACTTTCATCATGCGTTCTATTTTCTGATGCTGTATCAACTGCTTGATTTCCATAAGTTCTTCCAACTCTGTAACCTCATTGGTAATATAGTTATGGATATACTGTATAAGTTTATATACCTTGTAAAATCTGCATTCTTTTTCATCATTGAAAAACTCATTTTCAGACAGATAATCTAAGGAAACATTAAAATCCTGTTCCCGTTTGATAACGTCCATGATGTATGGCTCGGTATGGTCAATATACTTCCATTCTCCCGACAACAATTCATTGGGTGTTACTCCCAGCACGTCTATTATCTTTTCCAGCGTATCAAAGGTAGGATAATTCACACCACGTTCAATCTTGGAAAGGCTCTGCATATTGATACCGATTTTATCCGCAAGTTCCTGTTGTTTCATTCCTCTGTGTTTCCTTATGGTCTGTATGTTCTCTCCTAAGAAACTGATTTTCTTTATATAACCCTCCATAACTTAGTATAACCGCTCCTTTCGTTGCTTTTCTCGGTGTTTATAAGCATATCATACTTAATATTTATTAAAAAGTCAATCAAAACTTCTTGACAAGTAATTCTAATGGCGTTATTATCGTA
>NZ_JANGCA010000070.1:0-16741 GCF_024463855.1 Clostridium sp. DFI.1.208
ATCATTCATCAGTCTAAGGTTGCAAATCAATTACTATATTCACCTGCAAAACCAAAAACTCAAGATTAACCCTTAACTAAAGGGTTTTCTTGAGTTATTTTTTTCTTAAACTGTCAAAGACGGGATTTTACCATATTTCCAAAATGAAACCGCATACCTTGCGGAACTTTTTTATTTCTGACGGCAGTTTTCTCAATTCTCTTGCGCAATCACTGATATAGGCTATAATAGTAACATTCAAAGGGATGCTTGGGAGTGTGATGAAATGTTTACAAATGCGAATCTGAAACGGCTGATTCTGCCTCTTGTTGTCGAACAGATTCTGGCAGTAACAATCGGAATGAGCGATACGATTATGGTGTCCAGTGTAGGAGAGGCGGCAGTTTCCGGTCTTAGTCTGGTGGATACGATCAACATCCTCCTCATCAATATCTTTGCGGCACTGGCAACAGGAGGAGCTGTCGTTTGCAGTCAGTATCTCGGTGGACAGGATCGTGCAAGAGCATGTGTGTCAGCGAAGCAGCTTGTACTATCAACCGGTATTCTCGCGGTTATCATCATGGCGGTCGTTCTGATTGGCTGTACGACAATCCTGCAGCTGGTTTTTACGGATGTAGAGCCGGCAGTCATGTGGAATGCGGAGGTTTATTTTAAAATATCCGCATGGTCCTATCCGTTTATCGCCTTGTATAATTCCGGAGCTGCCCTGTTTCGCTCCATGGGAAATTCTAAAATTTCGATGGTTACCTCCCTGTTTATGAATGCGTTCAATATCGTGGGAAATGCTGTTTTGATTTACGGGTTTCATATGGGCGTAGCGGGTGCTGCCCTATCTTCTTTGGTTTCCCGTATTCTGGGCTCCCTGTTTATGCTGTATCTGCTGCGCAGCCCGGACAATCTGATTTATATCGATACATATCGGAAGCTGGAATTTCATCCGGCCATGATTCGCCGCATATTGACGATTGGAATACCAAACGGGTTGGAAAACGGTATGTTTCAGATAGGGAAAATCCTCGTTCAGGGACTGATTGCCGGCTTTGGTACGGTTGCGATTGCGGCGAATGCCGTAGCCAATAATATTGCACAGATGGAAATCATCCCTGCTGCCGCCATCGGACTTGCGATGATAACCGTTGTAGGCCAGTGTGTCGGAGCCAGGGATTATGAGCAGGCCCGCCTCTACATAAAAAAGCTCATGAAAATTTCATATATATCCATGATTGCATTAAATCTTATCATTCTGTGTCTTGTGCCTTTCATTCTGAACATATATAATTTAAGTGCGCAGACGTATGATACCGCAATGGAGCTGCTGCTGTATCATGGCATATTCGCCATGGTGCTGTGGCCGGCATCCTTTACCTTTCCCAATGCATTGCGTGCGGCTGGTGATGTGCGCTTCACGATGTGCATTTCCATTGTGTCCATGTGGCTGTGCAGAATCTGTCTGAGCTGGCTGCTTGGGGCGGTACTGGGACTTGGCGTGTTGGGGGTCTGGCTTGCCATGTTTACCGACTGGCTCTTTCGCATACTCTGGTTTTACTGGCGGTATCGAAGCGGCTCCTGGATGCAAAAACGTATTATCACATAAGGAGAACATATGAACTATACGACGCTGTTATTTGACGCAGACGGAACACTGCTTGATTTCGATGCAACGGAAAAACGGGCTCTGCAGCGGGTGTTTGATCTGCATCACTACCCGTTGACGCAAGAAATGAAGAAACGCTATCAGGTGATAAACACGCAGCTGTGGTCAGCATATGAGGAAGGCGTGATTTCACGGGAAACGGTTATTTACACGAGGTTTAAAAAGCTGTTTCGTGAATTTGATATAGCAGATGACGGTATTGCCTTTGAGGATGTCTATCAAAAGGAGCTGAGCAGGGGGCATGATGTGGTGGCCCATGCCATGGAGGTGGTCCGCTGCCTATATCCGCACTATCGCATGTGTATTGTGACCAATGGTGTTGTCGCGACTCAGTATGCCCGCTTGCGGGATTCCGGGCTGGATGCATACTTCCAGCATATCTTTGTATCGGAGGAAATCGGATTCCGAAAACCGGATCGCTCGTATTTTGATCATTGCTTTGCCAGACTAACAGGTGTGGAGCGTGAGCAGACACTGATAATCGGGGATTCGCTATCCAGTGACATGCAGGGAGGCATCAATGCCGGTATTTCCACCTGCTGGTATAACCCGGATGGAAAAAAGAATCACCGGAAGCTTCCTGTAACCTATGAAATACGCGATTTGCGGGAATTATATACAATATTGGAGGAGAATCATGGAGAGAGACATTCTGCTGTTTGATTTGGATGGAACATTGACAGACCCAAGGGTTGGCATTACCAGATCGGTTGCCTTCGCTTTGGAAAAAGCCGGAATTCATGTGGAGAATCCGGATGATCTGTGCGCATTTATCGGGCCACCCTTAAAGGATACGTTCATGGAGCTGTATCACTTTGATGAGGCGCAGGCCTTGCAGGCGATTGCAGATTATCGGGTGTATTTTCGGAAACAGGGAATGCTGGAAAACGTGGCATATCCCGGGATTCGTGAAATGCTGGAAGCACTGCAGAAGCAGGGAAAGACGCTTTTGGTGGCTACCAGTAAGCCCGAGGAATTCGCCTGTACCATTATGAAGCATTTCAAACTGGATTCCTATATGCTGGATATTTGCGGTGCTACAATGGATAGTACCCGCAGCAACAAGGCGGATGTCATTGCCTATGCTGTGCAGAAGCACCGCCTACCGATTGAACGGTGTGTGATGATTGGTGACCGCCGACACGATATCATCGGCGGAAAAGAGAATGGCATGCGCACCGTCGGTGTATTATATGGCTATGGAAGCTATGAGGAGCTAAAGGAAGCGGGCGCTGATTGCATCGTAAAGGATGTGCAGGGTCTGCTGGAGGTATTGGAAAAAGGAGGTTCATCAAATGGCTGAAAAAAATAAGAAGAGTACAGCGGAGCTGCTAAAGCAGGCACGCAAAGCTAAGCAGAAGCCCCGCACCAAAGCCCTGGAGAAAACGCTGGGCAAGGGAAAAAACAGTGCCAAGTTTAATAAAGTGAATTTCAACGGATAAGAAAAGAGCGGCTATACCAAAATGGTAACCGCTCTGTTTTTATTCAGGATATGAACGGAAGTGGTGCTTCCTCCATCCTCACCATCCAGTGTCCAGGGAATCTGTTCCTGTGCTTCTATGCGGATATCACAGGCTTTTCTAAAATACATCCAGGTTTCATTGACCTCATGCTTTATCAGTGCCGCAATGATATTTTGTACATCCAGGGGATTGTTGGGAACGCGAATTAGCAGAAGCTCAAACTGTCCGTCATCCAGCTGTGCGTCCTGTGAGTTCACAGCTGTAAAGCCCGCCACAAATTTGGAATTGGTTATACAGCCGAAGATACAGGAATCCTCGATAACCTCCTTTTGGTCGATGACGGCTCTGACATGATAGCGTGGGATATTTGTCAGCTGTTTGACGCCTTCCAGAAAATAAGCGATTTTTCCAAAGGAGTTTTTGGTGCTTTGCGGTGTGGAGTAGGAAATTTCTGTGAAGATACCAAATGCCGCAACATAGGTGAAATAGCGGTCATTGAATTGGCCGATATCACAGGAAAACGGACGGTATTGTGCAATGGTGTCCATGAGCTTTCCAGCACTTTTCGGCAGCTTCAGCGTAGCCGCAAAATCGTTGACTGTCCCGCTTGGAAGATAAGCAAGCACGGGCTTGTTCTCTGTCTCCATAATGCCGCTGATCACCTCATTCCAGGTACCGTCCCCACCGATACATACGAGAATATCACAGCAGCCTCCACTGGCTTTCGCAAGCTTTTTCGCATGTCCCGCATACTGGGTTACAAAAACCTGTATCGTATCCTGCATGGCACAAAATCGATCACATAACGTGAATAAAGCCGTTTTTGCCGTCTGCTTTCCTGCCTTTGGATTCATAATAATTCTGATGCTTCTGTCCATATACACGCCCCGTTTCCTTTACGTATCATTGTAAGGCATAAAGACGGAAAAGGGAAGTGGAGTGCAGGAAATAGTGTTAATACCCGAATATGCCGTCGAGAGATTCATCCTGCTGGACCCAGTCGTTGTATACATTGATCATACGGTATTGGGAAGGCGTATCCCGTATAAAGACTCTTGAAATTCCTGCATTGATGATCATTCGCTTGCACATGGAACAGCTGTTCGAGCTTTGAATCAGCTCCCCGCTGCCTGCTTCATAGCCTACCAAAAACATATCGGCTCCCAGCATTTCACTGCGCTGTGCACTGATGATAGCATTTGCTTCCGCATGGACACTGCGGCATAATTCATAGCGTTCTCCCCGGGGAACCTGCAGCTTCTTTCGGATACAGTAATCCAAATCCAGACAGTTGGTGCGTCCCCGTGGGGCACCTACATACCCGGTGGAGACTATTTCATCATGCTGAACAATCACCGCACCGTAAATTCTTCTGCGGCAGGTGCTTCGCTGTGCTACTGTTCCCGCGATATCCAGATAGTAGTTGATTTTATCTACGCGATCCTGTTTCATAAAAACCTCCCTCTCTTTATCAAATATTATTATAAGGGGAGCTGCTTTTGAATACAATCATCTAAATATAGCTGACAGGAAAGCGAGAGGATGCCTATGGAAAGAAATCGTCGCTATCAGGAATGGGAACCCGAGTGGATACGCAGGAATAGGATGCGTGAATGCAGAAAGCAGTTGAAGAAGTGCATTGGATACCAATAGCTGTGTGAAAAATAGCTGCTAACTGGTGCAGACTGTAGTATCCTACATTACCCGCGTTCATTATATGAAAGTAGAGATCAGGTACAATTTATGAAAGCAGAGACTTTGTAAAGCGATGAAAGGATGTGTATGTTGTTACGATTCACAGTTAATTCATACATATGTGATGCACCTATGAACGATTAGCATATGGAGCTCATGGAACAGGTCCTATATGTTCATATTCTCTTATATGCTGATCCTTTTCTATGATTCAAAGGGCTGTGAATCATAACGTATTTTTTTGCTCTTCTCCTGCTTGAACCCTGTAGCTTGAACAGCAGGAAGCAACTAGCAAAGGGGAGGGAATTGGGGAAGCTGCACATCCTGCTTTTCATAGCGATAATACGTAAGGGGAATGTGGAAAAATGATACGGCATTCGTTGCCTTTTGATAAAGGAATATAAAAAGCAGATGACATAAAATCATCTGCCATTTTGCAATTCGGCCGCTGTATTCACCATTTCCATTCAGCTGTTTTTTTGCTTGATCGGTGTAATGAATGCCTTACATGCTTTTTACACAGGCGAGAACAGCTGCATAATCCGGTTCTTCTGTAATTTCCTTCACGTACTCTGCATAGCGCAAGGTAGTATCCTTATCAACTACGAAAACAGCACGAGTCAATAAGCCAAGCTCCTCAACATAGGTTCCAGTTGCCGCTGCAAAGCTGTGGAGCTTGTAATCGCTCAGTGTAATCACGTTTTCGTTGTTCTTTGCCTGACACCAGCGCTCAAGAGCAAACGGCAGGTCCATGGATATCGCATAGATGGTAACATCCTTTAGTTCCTTTGCATAATTGATAAACTTTGCGACCTCCATGCTGCACACGCCGGTATCCAGAGAAGGTACGCTGAGGAAGATGCGTGTACCTGTACTATCCTCACTTCTCCACTCGCTCATATCATTTCGTATTGCAGTAAACGGCTTGAGCTTCTCCTTCGGCTTCACTGCCTCATGCTTTATTGTCACAGGATTTCCCTGAAAGGTAATATTCATTTGATATCCCTCGCTTTCTGTACATAGTATACCCGGATTGTTTGAAAAGGTGAACTTATTTGCCTGAGAAATCGCTATTTATGAAACCCAGCGATTGCAGTGGCTGTCTTGTGTATTTTTCTCGTACATTGTTTACAAAACTGTTTCCATTTCCCTTTGAATCCGCTATACTGTTAGAGGAAAGTTGAGGGGTTGTGCATGAATACAGATCAGCTGCTGGATGTAGCCAGCTATGCAGGGAAGCTGCTCATAGAAAGCGGAGCGGAAATCTATCGGGTGGAGGAAACGATGGTGCGGCTTTGTACAAGCTTTCCCGAGGTAGAGGATGCACAGAGCTTCGTTACGACAACCGGCATCATGTTCTCGATTACGGTTGCCAAAAAAACTCATACCAAAATTTTACGTGTGCATACACGCGGTGTCGATTTAAACTGCATTGATAAGATCAACAGCCTCTCAAGAGAAACTGCATTGCAAAGCTTTACGATCGAGGAGCTGGCGCAAAAGCTGAGGGCCATCGAAAACGAACAGCGGTATTCCTTTTGGACAACCATGTTCTTCGGAGCATTGAGCGCCGGTGGCTTTGCGGTCTTCTTTGGTGGGAATTATCTAGAGGCAGTATGCAGCTTTTTGATCGGTCTGCTTATCAAAGCGGTTAGCGCCCTTATGGAACAGCGTGGTCTGCATGGCTTTTTTACCAATGCCATCGCAGCGGCAAGCGGTGCACTTGCGGCTCTTTGCGCACACGCCCTCTGTCCGGCTACGGATGTCGATATCCTTATTATATCCAGTATCATGCTGCTTGTTCCCGGGTTAGCCATCACCAATGCCATACGGGACACGGTTTCCGGAGACTATCTGTCCGGTGTTGCCCGTGCGACCGAGGCCTTTCTGGTGGCGATTGCGATTGCTGCCGGCATCGGTGTCGTCCTGTCCATGTCCATCGGACTGAGCGGAGGTATGTGATATGTATCTGGTAAATATGATGATTGCGTCCTTTTTTGCATCGCTGGGATTTGGCGTAATGTTTAATATTCGGGGACGGAAACTGATTCTTGCAGGAATTGCAGGCTCGATCGGCGGTGTAGTCTATCATGCGGCACTGCTTGTGGGCTGCTCAGAGCTGAGCGCCATGTTTCTGGGATCGGTCGCCTTATCGCTGTATTCTGAAATTTTTGCCCGTATCTGCAAAACACCGGTAACTACCTTTATCATTTGTGCGCTGATACCGCTGGTACCCGGTGGTGGAATGTATCGCACGATGCTGAAGGCGATCGAAGGTGATGTGATGCAGGCATTATCCATCGGATTGGATACGCTGACCATTGCAGGTGTGCTGGCTCTTGGAATCCTTGTTGTATCTACGATAATGAAGGCGATTTTTAAGCCGGAGAGAAGGAGTGTGAGAAGACATGCGGATAAGTGAAAGAAAAGTGGAGCTGCTGGCACCTGCCGGTTCTATGGAGGCTCTTCATGCAGCTGTACAAAATGGCTGTGATGCCGTGTATCTGGGGGGCAGTATGTTCGGTGCCAGAGCTTTTGCCAATAACTTTGATGAGGACGAGATAAAGGAAGCAATCGCCTATGCGCATGTGTATGGAGTGCGTGTGTTTGTCACGGTCAATACCCTGATACGGGAAGAGGAATTTGAGGACTGTGTACGGTATGTCCAGTTTTTATATGAGCATGATGTGGATGCGGTAATTATTCAAGATTTGGGCTTATTCTCTGTGCTGCAGAAACGCTTCCCGGACATGGAGCTGCATGCATCCACACAGATGCACATCCATAATCCGCAGGGAATTCGCTTTATGGAGGCCTGTGGTGCCAGCAGAGTGGTGGTGCCAAGAGAAACATCGCTAAAGGAAATCCGTGCGTATGCGACACTTGGTGTCGATCTGGAGGTATTTGTACAGGGAGCCCTGTGTGTATCCTACAGCGGACAGTGTCTGATGAGCTCGCTGACACTGCAGCGAAGCGGAAACCGCGGGGAATGTGCACAGAACTGCCGTATGAAATATCAGCTGGAAAAACGAATTGCCGGTCACAGCGAAATCCTGCATGGCGAAGGGGACTACCTGCTAAGCCCGAAAGATATGAATACGCTGGAAAGAGTTCCGGAGCTGATTGAAGCAGGGATCGCCTCCTTTAAAATCGAAGGCAGGATGAAACGGCCGGAATATGTGGCATTGATGGTTGCCTTATACCGCAAGGCGATCGACGCCTACTATGCAGGGACTGCTTTTTCCTATGATGAAGCCGTGGATATCCAGATGAAGAAAATATTCAATCGGGGCTTTACACAGGGGCATTTATTTCATCAGTACGGTCCGCAGCTGATGAATCCTGTTCGTCCCAATCATATCGGAATCAAGGTTGGTACGATCATTCAGGTTACCAGAGATAAAATGGTAATTCGCCTGCAGGATACCTTGCGACAGCAGGATGGCATCCGCATTTTGCAGGAACCACAGGATATCGGATTTCAGGTGAATTTCCTGTATAAGAACGGGTTGCTGGTCAATCATGGTGCTGCCGGGGATATCGTGGAGCTGGATAAAACAGCTCCTGTTGTAAAAGGAAGTATTGTTCTGAAAACCAGTGATGCCCAGCAGCTGCAGGCATTGCAGAAAAGCTATGCGGATGCGCCGCGTAAGGTTGCTGTTTCTGCACAGTTCACCATGCAGATCGGAAAACCGGCAGTGTTGGAGGTCATGGATGAGGAAGGCAGAAGCGTGCGGGTAGAAAGCGATGCCCTATGTGAAGAAGCACGCAGGACGCCGCTGAAAGAGGAACGGATTGCCGCACAGCTGAAAAAAAGTGGAGATACACCGTTTGTATTCCGGCAGATTTCCTATCAACTGGATGCGCAGGGAATCCTTCCTATCCGCGAGCTCAATCAGATGCGTCGAAGTGCATTGGCAAGTATGGAGGAGGAGCGAAAAATTCTGCATAAGCACCGCCGCATGCTTACGGATCAGCAGCCTGTCATCCATACGGCTCAAGAAGCTCCATCACTGTGTGCTATTGTGCATACGCAGGAACAGCTGCAGGCCTGCTTGCAGGAGGGGATTGATATGATCTTTGTAGAAAATCACAGCCTGTATGAGCAGATGAAGCATAGTAAGGGGATTTATCCGCGTACGCCAAGAGTGATGAAGGAGGAATATCCTGCTGCGTTGACGATGGTACAGGAAACGGGTGGTCTGCATGCGGGAACAGAGGTCTTCTGTGATACCTCCCTGAATATGACGAATTCCTATACAGCAGCATTTCTGCTGCATCATGGAGCACGGGGTGTCAGCTTTTCGCTGGAAAGCAGTTTAGAGGACTGTATCGCAATCAAGCAGTGCTTTCAGGAGCGATATGCAGTGGATGCACCATTCCTTTATACGGTATACAGCCGGGATGAGTTGATGCTGAGCGAATATTGTCCAATCAATTCTGTGATCTGTAAACGGACAAGCAGAAACTGCGGTCTTTGCAGGCAGGGGGCAGAGTATGCTCTTATCGATGTGAAAAAGCATCGCTATCCGATCTTATGTGACGATGCTTGCCGTACGCATATCCTGCATTATGAGGTACGCAATCATATCGCACAAATACCGGAAGCAAAAAGACAGGGAATCCGGCACTTTCTATGCACCTTCACCATTGAGCGTGCGGCTGACTGCCACAGGATTATCTCAGCCTGTAAAGCGCAGCTGCAAATGAAACAGGATGCATAAGAAAAGGCCTGGCATAGGATATACTATATTGAAAAGAGGGTGTATGCATGGTGAATCTTTTACAGGCAAAGAAGCAGTTTGCAGCCTATTGTAAAGCATTTGATACACAGGATGAGCGGGTGGCTCTAAAAATCCTGCATTCGCATAAGGTGGCTGAGATTTCAAAGCAGCTGGCGATACATAGAAACTGCTCTGCTCAGGATGTGGAGCTGGCCGAGGTGATAGGTCTGTATCATGATATCGGCAGATTTGAACAGCTGAAGCAGTATCATACCTTTCTGGATGCGAAAAGTGTCGATCATGCGGCACTTGGGGTACGGATTTTGCAGGAACAAGGGCTGCTCTCTGTTTTCTGTGATGATCCGAACCAGCAGGAGGTGATTCTGCATGCGATAGCAAATCATAATAAATTCCGAATTGCGGACGGCTTACAGGAGCATGCATATCTGCATGCCACTATGCTGAGAGATGCGGATAAAACAGACATTTTCCGCGTGAATCTGATGGAGAAAGCAGAAAATGTCTATCTGTGCAAAGAAGAGCAGCTGCTTCAGGAAACGGTGAGCGAGGAGGTCCTGCAGGATTTTTTAAACAGCCACCTCATTCTGTCCGCAAAACGAAAAACACACCTTGATATCCTGCTCTCCCATATGGCATTTGTATTTGATTATCACGATGCTTATGCGCTCTCCATTGTTTTAAAGCAGCAATATATTGAGCGTATGGCCATGCGTTATCAGTTTCAAAGACCGCAGGCACAACAGGCGGTACAACTTGCTATGCACCATGCGGTAAAGTATATGCAGGACAGGATTGGTGCGTAATAGAAAGGCCCTGTTACATTTGCGATACATAAGAGGACTTCATGTATGACTGCACGTTCTTATGGTAGACCCCTTATGCCGAATTGACGATAGCGCTCATGCCTTAAACACGAGCGAATCTTCTTTCGCAAAGCTGCTGAAAAGGGAAGGCAGGCAAGAATCGTCCATACCAAATAGGCCGTAGCTGCAAAGAGGAGAACAGCATGGATGCTTGCGAACGGGATAAAGAAAGTAATTTGCCAATCCTACTCTTCAAAAAGAATCCTTTCTAGAAATGGAAAGCAACGATAAGCAATCAAGGTAGACACTGTCTGGCCTCGATTTTATTATTGAAGTAAATTCTAAACAAGCAGGTATGTTAATAACGTGTATATGCCCCATAAGCTTTTCCTTTACACCATCATAAAAGCATGAGGAAGCAGGAATCCAAACGATGATGTTCATCATTGTGATTGGATTCTTTTTTTCATGCCAATCCTGCATCCGTTTGTAATATAACAGAATCATCAGGTATCGATCAACACCAAAAGGCAGCATGGTTTTTGAAGACAACAGGGCAATGTGAGGAAAATGCGAAGCGGCTTTTTTTCTTATGTAACAGATATCGGCGTGATTTTGGCAGGCCGATCCAGTGCAGCGCTTATGTATCAAAGCCTTTAGAAAATGATATCGGATTTAGAAAAGTTTAAGATTTACCTGCGATTTATGATAAGAAATCTCCTGCATAATAAAGACTGTAAGGAAGGGAGCTGATTTCATGAAGAAAAAATACATTGTTTTGCTGGGAGGGATGCTGCTTGGCGGTGCAATGCTGGGCTTCCTCTTTGGCAGTATTGATATGAATCAGATATCCCGCCTGCTGGAGGATATCCCACATGGCTTGCGTGAGATACTTATGATCGTTTTGATTGCTGCACAGATTTTTCTGGCCTTTCTGCCAGGGGAACCGTTGGAGCTTGCGGCCGGGTTCCTGTTTGGCTCCATAGGTGGAACTTTGCTTTGTCTGGTGGGATCTCTGCTTGGGACAGCGCTTGTTTACCTTCTGGTTCAGCGGTATGGAAAACGGCTGGTATCCGTATTTTTCAAACAGGAGCAGCTAAACGAATTCAACGGGGTACTGAAAAAAAGGAACAGCATGCTGTGGATTTTCCTGCTGTTTCTGATTCCCGGAACACCGAAGGATATTATGACCTATGTTGTATCCCTATCCAATGTTGCTTTGGGAAAGTGGCTGCTGCTAACGACCGTGGGACGTATTCCCAGCATTGTGACATCAACATTTCTCAGCGGTTCATTAAAAGAGGGGAATTTCATCATGGCTGCCGGTGTGGCGATATTTACGATTCTGCTTGTAATTGCAGGAGGCTTTGCTTATAAACGAATGAAGGAGGATACAGCGATATGATACAATTTATCATCTGCACATTCTGTGCGGTTATAACCTTTCTGGGGTTTCTACTGCATAACATGGAAGAATCATCCGGAATATAGTACAATTACATTTGTTGAGAGGGAGTGAAGGCGATGGATCATACGATACTCGTCGTGGAGGACGAAAAAGGAATACGGGAGGCTATACAGATTTATCTGAAAAATCAGGGATATCATGTGTTTCTGGCTGAAAACGGGCAGGAAGGCCTGGAAATAGTGAAAAGAGAAGCAATACATCTGGCAGTGGTGGATATCATGATGCCGGTTATGGATGGTATCACCATGACGATGGAGGTGCGTAAGGAGTATGATTTTCCGATCATCTTTCTGAGTGCAAAATCAGAGGATATTGATAAAATAACCGGGTTGAATATCGGTGCGGACGATTATATCACGAAGCCGTTTGGCTCTATGGAGCTGCTGGCCCGTGTCCGCAGTCAGCTGCGCCGCTATGAACAGATTCTGATGCTGAAGGAGCATGCGGTATCCTTGGTGAATAGTGAGGAGGAGATTTACAGCATTGGTGCTCTGGAATTAAACAGTACGACAAAGGAAGCGCGCGTGGATAACCAGATTGTCAAGCTGCGCCCAAAGGAATTTATGATTCTGGAGCTGTTGATGAAGCATGCAGGGCGTGTGTTTTCTGCACAGCAGATTTATGAGGCTGTGTGGAATGAGGAAGCAATCAATACGGAAACCGTGATGGTGCATATCCGTAAGCTAAGAGAGAAAATTGAGCTGGATCCCAAGCATCCACGCTATTTAAAGGTGGTCTGGGGAATCGGCTATAAAATAGAAAAATAAAAACAGGTGATCTTATGAAGAAAAAACATATATTTTTAACATCGTTCATTGCATTGCTTTCTGTAATGAGCCTTATGATTTGTTCCGTATACCGTAATGATCAGATTCAGGAGCTGGGGCGTTCCGGTAAGCAGGCGGTCATATGGTATCTTGAAGATGATATTCAGGAGGGAATTCTGGGTCTTGCTCAAACTGTGCGCTCCAAGGATGATATTATTAAATTCGATACTGAACTGCCGACTTATCTGAAAAGCACGTTATCCAATGATCTGAAAGAAAAAGTCACAAAGAGCTTTCTGGAATTGAAGGAGGATGCCAATTTTCAATACTACGCGAAGGATTTGAAAAACGGTAGGGAATATGGAAATGATAAGCTGGGGAATATGTCTCAGAAGGAGCTTCGTGACAGCAGTCTGCTGTATGGTATTCTGGAGTATGATAAGGACGGTATACCGAAAATTCTGGGAGATTTCAGTGAAATGGATTTCCAGCAGCAGTCACTGACCCGATATCTGCGTTATTTTGATTCTGTTGAGGAAAACGGAGCCATGATAACCTATCATATCAATGATGAAAAATTCACACAGGCACAGGCAATGATTCAGAATCCAAAGCAGATGAAGATCATCTTCCGTGTGCCACAGGAGGTCTCAAAGGATCAGGGATTGATTGCACGAACCGTGTATGACTGGTCGAATTATACGCAGTTTTCCGCAATCGCTGCTTTGATTGGCACAATGGTCCTGATTCTGTATCTGTTGTTTTATCCGATTGCGATCGTGGAGGAAGTGAATCCGTTCCTGACCTTTAAGAAAGTGAAATTCGGTTTCCTATTTATTCTGCTGGCAACCGGAATTACGCTGGGGACTGCCGGTGTAATGGCATTGAGTGGTGCTACGATCAGCGGTACCTTGCAGAGTGTCATGAATGAATATCATATCATGATGTCTGATCAGCTTCTGTTTGTGGCCAATGTCGTTTCCTGGATGCTGCTGTTTCTGATGATCAGTATCGCCTTATTTGCGGTGAAGTATATATTTGTAAAGGGATTCTGGAAATATATGAAGGAGGATACTGTTCTGGGCAGTATGATCGGCAGTATCCATCGGCACATAGATGCTCTTGCGGATATCGATCTAAAGGATGATGCAAACCGTAAGCTGTTGAAGTTCATGCTGATGCAGATCGTCATCATGATAGCTCTGTGTCTGTTCTGGTGGTTTGGAATGTTTCTGGCAATCATCTATGGCTTTGCTCTCTTCCTGTGGTTGAAGCAGAAGCTCAATGCTGTACAGTATGATTATCGGACCTTGCT
The DNA here is from genome assembly GCF_024463855.1 of Clostridium sp. DFI.1.208. Classification (NCBI taxonomy): domain Bacteria; kingdom Bacillati; phylum Bacillota; class Clostridia; order Eubacteriales; family Clostridiaceae; genus Clostridium; species Clostridium sp. DFI.1.208. The sequence continues at coordinate 13,911 of NZ_JANGCA010000070.1, forward strand.
GAAGCAGACACAGGAGCTGAAGGAGGGAAACTTTCAGGCAGAGCTGCCGCAGGATGTCGGTATCTTCAACGCCCTGAAGGATGAATTTGGAGAAATCCGTGTGGGCTTTGAGAAAGCAGTACGGGAGGAAACGAAATCTCAGAATATGAAGACGGAGCTGATCAGTAATGTATCACATGATTTGAAAACTCCACTGACCGGTATCCGTAATTACGTAGAGCTTTTGCAGCAGGAGGGCATAAGCGAAGCACAGCGTAAGGAATATGTGAGCATGCTGGACCAGTATGCCAAACGGCTGCATGCTCTGATGGAGGACTTGTTTGAGGTAAGCAAGGCAAACAGCGGCAATATCCAGCTGGATATGGCTCGTCTGGATATTATCGCTTTGGTGGAGCAGGTACAGGCGGAGTGCAGCGAGCTTCTGCAGGAACGTGAGCTGGAGGTACTCTGGAATTTGCATGGTGAAAAACAGCTGAGCGTACTATTGGATGGCAGTAAGGCATTTCGGATATTTGAAAATCTGTTTATCAACATACACCATTATGCATTAGAGCATACCCGTGTGTATGTGGATATCCGCAAGGCAGCCGGCAGAGTACGAATCGAATGCAAAAATATATCGAAGGAGCCGTTGAATTTTGATACGGATGATATTGTGGATCGCTTCGTTCGCGGAGATAAATCGCGTCATGACGGTGGCAGCGGACTTGGTCTGGCGATTGCCAAGAGCTTTACAGAGGCGATGAAGGGCAGCTTCCATATTGAGACGGACGGAGATTTGTTTAAGGCGATTATTGAATTTCCATTGGTTAGCGATACGTTTGGTGAGAATCAGGAGTAATACTGGAAGCCTTATATGTAAAAATACTATTGATAGAAGGGACCGGATATATACAAACCGGTCTTTTTCTACATTCTTCTGTATAGGATGGAGGCGGATAACGAACAGGGATCAACATCTTCTTCCGGTGTTGCTTTAATTGCATAGCATTTAAGATTTGAGTATGTTAAGATATGATTATAAATTAGAATTTGAAGGGGTGTTGAAATGATAAACATTATTGAAACTGAGCATTTGTTTCTTCGTCCGCTTACACTTGAAGCTGCGGATACTGCCTATTATGGATGGACGGCTGATGTGGAAGTAGCAGAATACGTAAGTTGGCTACCTCATCATTCAATAGGCGATACGATTGAATGGTTGAAAGAAATAGAGTGGAAACAAGATGATATGGGAAATGTTTTAGAAACTGATAATTACATTTGGGGATTTGTATTGAAAGAAACAGGAGAGCTTTTCGGTTCAGGTGGGTTAATTTGGGAAGAGCAATGGCAATTATTTCAAGTCGGATATAATATCATGAAAACGCATTGGAATCACGGATATACCACCGAAGCGATGCTGGCAATTTTTAGTTTTGCTGCCTCCAATTTAGGTATAAAACGAATTGCTGGCAGACATGCAAAAGAGAACCTTGCTTCCGCTAAAGTGCTTGAAAAGCTTGGCTTTACTTATGCCGGAGATGGTATTACTTCTCATGTTGATGGAGTACGTCACTTTGATAGCCGAGAATATTTTTTAGAGTTGGTTTGACGAAATTAGAATTTGTAGAGGAGGTATTGATAATGAACGGAAAAGATGTACGTATCGGTGTGAGTCTGCTGGTCGGTGACATAGAAAATATGGTTCGATTTTATAGAGATACACTAGGCTTTCAAACTCAATGGAGTGGTGGACCTTTTGCGGATTTTGAAACTGCAAGTGGAGAACTATCCTTATTTATGTATAGCAGGAAAGAATTTGTAAAGGCAATAGAAGAGGACTATGTACTTCCAAAGGGTATCAATCAGACATTTGAAATCGCCCTTTGGCTATCCAATTTTGCTGAAGTAGATTTGGAATATGAGCGTCTGTCAAAGTTGGGTGTGCAGTTTCCCACGGGAGAACCCATCACTTATCCTTTTGGTATCCGCAATTTTTACGTAGCTGACCCAGAGGGGAATTTGCTTGAAATTGGAAGTACAAGTGAAACATAGGCTAGAAACTTTACAAATTCCAGTTTGTCATACTACAAAATTAGAATTTGAGAGGATAGAACAATGTTCAAAATAGGAAATTATAAGATAGGTTTTGACATATGGGGATTGACCTTGTTTTTGGCAATAATGCTCCCTAATTTTCTGTGGTTCGCTGTTCCTGCTGTTAATGATGTGCTAAGGAACAAATCAGTAACTCCCCTTGTAGATATGATTGCTTCTGTTTTTCAAGTCGTAATGGTTGTGGCACTATGTATTATTGTCAATAAATATTGTCAAAAGCCTATGAAAAAAGTATTGTTTAGAGGTATTGTTATTCTATTAGTGCTGTATTACATTGGCTGGTGCTTATACTATGCAGGAAATATAAATCCAGCGGTAATTTTAGACTTGAGTATTGCACCTTGTTTAGCATTTATATTATTTTCAATGTCAAGAAAAAATGTAGTTGCACTATTATCTGCAAGTATATTTACGTTATGTCATGTTCTGTATAGCATCATAAATTTCATTATGTAACTATAAATTCCAGTTTATGAAATAGGAAAATTAGAAGTTGAAAGGAGTATTAGTATATGGATATTTATATATCTGATAAAAGTAAAAAGGACGAATATATAAAATTTGTGAAATTTTGGGAAGAAAAATGGTATCCAGAAATTATTAAAAAATTAGGCTCTTCTGTACTAAATGTGGGTAGATCTTTATCAAAAGAATGAATATCGCTTTTATTCATCGTATAAAATAAGAATATTTGAATATAAGAAAACCATATGGTATTTTTCTTAAGCGAC